>JBAYYO010000154.1:0-5386 GCA_041672985.1 Syntrophomonas sp.
AGAAAGAAAGTGAATCCCCTTATAAAATGATGATCATTGATAAGAAAGGCCAGGTACTCTATAAAACCATGGAAAATATACTTCTGGTAAGAATTGAAAACGGCAAAGTGATTTTTGTAAAAGATAATTGAGAATTGGGGTTGAGCTTACACCCCCTGATGAAAATAATTCTTGCCGCTCCCAGATGGCTGAGGCGCTTGGGAAGCATTTTGCCAAAGACGTTTTTGAGAGCTATTCTGCTGGAACAGAGACTAAGCCGCAGATAAACCAAGATGCGGCCCGGATCATCAAGCAGCTATACAACATTGATATGGAAAAAGAACAATACTCAAATCCTTCTTAAAGTATGATAAGAGAATAAAATACAGGTGATGGTTTCCCTTGTTTTGGACTGTATTATCAAGATGTTGCAATAAATCCTGCCGTGCAGGATTTATTGACATTATTAACCTTGGATCGACTACTCCAACTGCACATGGTGTGGTTTGGAATACCATGTGCATGCCAACCATCTCTGATAATAAAACCGATGGCGGTGAAATCTCTTCTATTGGAGCATTTACAGGCAGCATGACAGGGCTGACACCTGGAACTGTATACTACGTCAGGGCATATGCTGCAAATAGTGAAGACGCCTCTTATGGCGAAGAAGTAAACTTTGAGACCAGGGGTTTGATCGTAACCAATCTGAGGTACGCGGTCAAACGCCGAACTTCATGATAAGGGAAACGGATCAGTATACCGGTGTCATTACCTGGGATCCTCATTTGGGATGAATCGCATTGCTTGCTGGTAGATGCGGGCATGCCCTCCAATTTTGTTGATATAGGATTCTGCTGGGATCGACATGAGGTACCGGTAAAAAAGCTCACCATAATTGCTACTCACCAGGATCTTCTCGGTTGCAAATTTTCCCTGGTATTTTGATTAAAATTCTGATTATGTTAGAATTATTTCCGCAGCATGTCTCAAATCAGCTTCTAAAAAAGTCAAACCCGGTCAGGTTCACTGGGCTGAACGCATCAGGCAGCAATAAATATAATGAGAGGAAATATGAAGTGAATTCAGCTAATGAAGATGTTATGAAAATGTGGAAAAAGAATTCGGTTCTTTTTTTGTTCAGCCAGAATACATCACTGTTTGGCTCCTCTCTTGTTCAATATGCGATCATGTGGTATATCGTCTTGAATACACAGTCAGGTATGATGATGACCATCGCTGTTTTATGCGGGTTTCTGCCCACCTTTGTTCTTTCTCCTATTGCCGGGGTATGGGCTGATCGTTATAATCGAAAAATGCTGATCGTTCTGGCTGATGCTTTGGTTGCAACTGCGACGCTTTTTTTAGCCATCACATTTTTAATGGGATATGAAGAATTTTGGTTGCTCTTTTTAATGTATGCTATCCGTGCCGTAGGGACAGGCATTCAAACACCAGCTATCGGGGCTATTCTTCCGCAGTTTGTTCCCGAAGATAAACTGACTAAAGTAAACGGAATCAATGGAAGTATTCAAGCCCTTACATTGCTGGCCTCTCCTGCCATCAGTGCCTTGCTGCTTACAGTGACTGCCATCGAAATGATATTTTTTATTGATGTAATTACTGCAGCAATTGCCATCACAACAGTGCTTTTCTTTCTTCATATACCGGTTCATGCCAAAGCACTGCAGGAGCAAACAAACGACTATATCACTGACCTGAAACTTGGTGCGGAATATATAAAAAACAATGATTTCCTCAAATTATTTCTTCTGTTCTACGCGATATTCTTTATATTGATTGCGCCTGCTTCATTTCTGACCCCTCTTCAGGTAGTACGCAGTTTTGGAGAAGAGGTCTGGCGTCTTTCCGCACTGGAAATTTCTTTTTCTCTGGGAATGATGGCGGGCGGGGCGATCATAGCCGCATGGGGAGGCTTTAAAAATAAAACCCATACATTATTTTTGGCAAGTGTTATGAATGGGATCTGTGTATTTGCATTGGGAATTGTCCCGGTCTTTTGGATTTACTTATTCTTTTTTGGCATAATCGGGGTTTCAATTCCTTTCTTTAACACACCTTCAACCGTTTTATTACAGGAAAAGGTGGAAGAAAGCTTTTTAGGCAGAGTTTTCGGCGTTACTGTAATGATCTCAACATCCATGATGCCTCTGGGCATGCTGATATTTGGGCCAATTTCAGATTCTATTAAAATAGAATGGATGCTTATCGGAACCGGTATTCTTATCTTTATCCAGGGGTTTTTCCTGATCGGCAGCAAAGTTTTGAGAGAAGCCGGGAAACCGAAAGTGGTTTGATTTATGTTAAATCAAACAGCCGCTTAAATTAGCTAAATTAAATTTGATTGTTAGCACAGAGAACTCCCCCGCCGCCAAATGCAAAGTTATAAAGATCATTTAACCGAGGATCTTTCTCTTGAAATCATTTCTGAATATGCCGGGTTTTTGACTATAACTTCAGAAAGATATTTTTTATCTGTTATCTTCAACACAATAAGTCAATAAGTCCGGTGCCTGGCACCCACACACTCAATCCCTGTCAACAGTAATTTAAAATGTGCCAGAGCTTGCTCCTTCAAATCAAAGTCGGGGTACCTTATACACCACTCGTAGCAAAGCCCCCGAATGGCCATTACAAAGTGCCTGGTCATAATGTCAAGGGGCAGTTCAGTTTTGAATTCACCCCGCTGCATGCCTTTGTCAAGTACATCGGCAAACATTTTATACAGCTCCCTATTATAGCCCTTGACTGCTTCCATATTAATAGCTTCAGTAAGCTGTACCTTATAGACCATCCTCATTCTGTGATAGCCGATAATATCGGCGATAACATCGGCTATTCTCCCTATAAGAGCAAGGAGGATATCAGATGCCTTTGTCTCGGCAGGCAGCGTATCAAGATAGGCTTGGTAGTCCGCATCCACCTGGCTCACATAATCGGACAGAAAAGAGGCGATCAGAGCATCCTTGGATTCAAAGTGTACATAAAATGTCCCCTTGGACACCCCAGCTGCCTCTACAATGGCGTCCACGCTGACATCATCGAAATCATACTGCCCAAAGAGCCTCCCGGCACTTGCGTATAATTTCTCTTTCGTTTTGGCCGCTTGTTCCTTTTTGCGGTTGGGCTTTTCCATTTTCACCTTATGCGAAACTCCTTCATAATTGATTTTTTAAAAAATACAAAATATAATGACTGTAGTCATTATATTTTGTCGCAAGCAGTATGTCTATGATAATGTGACGTTAGTTTTCTGACCAGCCGCAGAAGAACGGAGATGGAGGAGCCAATATGAGCAAAAACAGACCGCTTCAGAAGTACCTAGCCATGATGCTGGCCGCTGTTATAATATCGGTATGGATGCCGGCAGCGGCAGCAGGGCAAACTGTTGTTTTACCCATCGACGCTGGGGGTGAAATTATTGCTTTTGCGAACCTGGCACAGGAAATTGCGGTGCAAAATGTGGCCTTGGGTACCTGTGAGTCTGAATTGAATCTGCCGGAAACACTGACGGCTACAGTTCGTCTTGCAACTGTAGTGAATGAGCAGGAATCCGGGGAACTGCAACCGATCGAACCGATTGATATGACGCTTTCGGTAACATGGTCGCCGGAAACAGAATACAACAATGATGCCGAAGGTGATTACATTTTCATCCCGGTGCTGCCCGAGGGTTACACATTGGCGGACGGTGTAGAGCTGCCCCAAATCACTGTGAGTGTAGCGAGGGGCACGCGAGTTGCGATGCCCGGTGCGACGTCAGATTATGCCTGGTACGATGATAACAAAAATGCAAGCCAGTTTGAAATCAGCAGTGAAGCACAGCTGAAAGAGCTGGCCACACCGGCGGGAATACCTTCAGAGCCGAATAATTTTGCGGCAGTGACGGGGGATGAGCAGATTAAGCTGACCTGGAGCGCACCGTCAAGCGATGGCGGCAGTCTGGTAACCGGGTATGAGGTGTTTAGTCCCATTGAGGGCAAATGGACATTGGTTGGCACCGCTACTGAGTATACCTTCACCGGATTGACCAACGGGACATTCTATACGTTTCAGGTGCGGGCACTTAACTCCATAGGCCCAGGTATGACGGAAGAGCTTACTGCCGTGCCGAGGCTAGCACCTTTTATAGACACAATAACTTGTATATACCCAACAGAAGGAAGGATAGAATATGGGTACGACAGTTCCTTTCAAGTGCGGGCGGGGGGCACGAGCCCCTTATTTTACGGTATTTATGGTGAATCCGGCGGAGCGATAATCAGTAGAGCAGGGATAATTACCATCGGTAATACAGTTCCTGCAGGAGAACATTCCTTCACTATTGTCATCAGTAATGGTCAAGAGCCCGATGCTGAACAGAGCTTCACATTAACTATATATCCCCGCGAAGCGGGATTACAAGACCTGGAATACAGACCCCCTTCTGATTGCATCTACAACGGCTTCGGACAAGGTATTGGACCGGTTGCGGACAGACACTATCTCGGTCTAACTATTAACGTATATTATGAAGGCATGGACGGAACAGTCTACCCCAAATCCTTAAACCCTCCCAAAAATGCAGGGAGCTATTTAGTTACAGCTGATGTTTATGAAAAGGACTTCAATATTTGGCCAGCCGAGCTGACTCTTGCAGGCTATAGAATCTTTCCCCAAAGCATCATTGTAAGGCCGGGAAAAGGACAGAAGAAGGAATTCGGTCAGTCGGATCCGGTGTTCAATTATAGACTCTCCTCCCCTCTGGCAGCCGGTGATACCCTGACCGGAGCACTTGGGCGGATCAGCGGAGAGAATGTGGGACAATATGAGATTGTGATGGGCACTCTGGGCGGAAACAATAACTACACGCTGCAACTGGTCGGTGAGTACTTTGAAATAACTAAAGCAGCCCAGGAAGCACCAGCAGCTCCGACGCTGGCGGACAGATCTTTCAGGAGCATCACCTTAGCAGCAATTGACGGGGCCGAATATCGAATCGGCGAGGATGGTGCCTGGCAAAAAAGCCCGGTCTTTCTTAATCTTGCACCGAATACATCTTACATATTCCATGCCCGGCTTGCGGAAACAGATACCCACAGGGTGTCCGCAGTAAGCCAGGCCAGCGAGCCGTTTTCAACACTAAAGCTGCTTTCCGCGGATCCGCCCCCGGCACCCACCCTGGTCAGCCAGACGGCCACCAGCATTACCTTGAGTTCCATGGCCGGTGCGGAGTATCGTCGGGGCGATGACGGTGAATGGCAGAGCAGCAATGAGTTCACCGGACTTAAGCCCAATAAGGAATACACGTTCTATGCCCGTATGAAAGAAACCGATACCCAGGAGGCGTCTGCGCCAAGTGAGGGTGTGTCCCTTTATACCGATAAAGCCTCGTTGTCCGGCACAG
>JBAYYO010000155.1:0-5348 GCA_041672985.1 Syntrophomonas sp.
TGCGCTGATATTAGTAAGCACCAGGGTTGTTGGTTCGCGCTCGTTGCGTCCTATAACTACCGGAATATTCTCGTACAATGATGCACCTGGTTTTTCTGGCATAATTTGCCACATGTTATCTTTTTTTCCTTCTATCCGGTAATCCTTAATTTTGCCATACTGATTGTCAGTTTCCTTCATCGAATATATGTATATATCTTGGCCGAGTTTCAGTTCGGGATTGATTAATTTGTAAGCTTTTTCATAATCCTGAGCTTTCAGGTATTCCATATATTGTCCTGATATATCAAAAGGCGTGGCAACTTTGGTCAAATATTTAAAGAGCAAGCCTCCACCACCCAGGACAATTATCAATGCCACGAAGCCCGCTAAATATCGAGTAAATCGCCGCGATGCACCGGGGGGGCCTTTACCTGGTACCTGCGCGTCTTTTACCTGATTAAGCTGGGAATCTGGGGCAGCGACGATTTCAAGTATGTCTGTGCCGCAATTGTCGCAAAACCTGGCTGCATTATTATTGGGTCGGCCGCATTCAGGGCAATACTTCATTTAAGACTCTCCTTTCCACTTTCATTTGCGGCACCACTGCTCCAGGTGCTCGGGTCAATGGGATTACCACAGGAGGTGCAAAATGCAATGTCACCACTTATGCTGGCACCACAATTGGGACACTTTTGGCTTCTAAATCTCGAAAACAAATTCCGGTTAAGTTGTTGAGCCGTATTCTCATTGGCATAGCTAGACAGCAGGGGCAAAAATGACGACAGCAAAAGCACACCATAATAAGGGAGAAACAATAAAACAAATTCATAGGGGCTGTAGTGCATGAAGTCTAGCCCGGACATGGAGAAAAACAGAGTCAAGACATAAGCCAGGCCAAAAATCAAGATGTGAATGACCAGACGGGCGGCTCCTTCTCCCAGGGTCAGGACTATTAATCCACCTAGTAAGACTAACGACATGGTAAAATCGACCTGGCTTTGCAGCATACGGGCAAGCCAAGCTAATAATACCCCCAAGGCTATAGCCAGGCTCGCTGACCAGACAACTGCTATCCTGCCGAGTTTGTTTTTAAATAGAGGACTCAGATATAAAATTAAAATAGTTGCGATCATGATTAATCCCAAATCAATACCCTGGTTGGCAGCCTGCTGCCAATTGACCGCCTGGACTGAATGATTGCGTAAAATAATACCCGCTAACATCCCGCCCCAAACTGAAAGCCAGAACAAGCCCAACATAAGTATTTTTCTTGTTCCACGCAGAATAACATAGGCCATAAAAGCAACTACTGCCAATAACATAGGTACATAGTCGGGCAGAACAACTAAGAATAATCCCGCCAGAGTTCCCTCAATCAAGGTCAAAAGGGCAGGGAGTATTATGTTCATTTAGTCCACCTGCTTCCCATAAAGCTCGAGTCCGGCATATAAGTTGTTTCCGAGCTAATGATCCTGTCCCCCGCGTACAGTTTGATCTTCAGTGGCCTTACTTTCTTCTCTCGATCAGCAACGATGTAATTGATTTTGTACTGGTTAAGGAACATTTTATTAATTTCCATATAAATCTCCTGTAATGTGGAGGTGTCGGCTGTATAGTAACATCTTCCTCCGGTTTGCTCAGACAAACTGGACAGAACCTTATGCTCCGCCGTCTGTCCTACTGCTATGGAATAAACACTAACACCTGCTTTGGTAGCCAAATTCATTACATCACTTATCGTATGATTTCCAGTGTTGTTGGCCCCATCTGACAATACCAGTACCGCCTTTCTCCCTTCTACATCACTTACCATGTCAACCGCTCTAACCAGGGCATCGTACAAAGCTGTTTGGCCTCCAGTTTGAATACTGTCAATAGTTGCGTTTAGTTTTTCTTTATCCTGTGATGACGTGATCAATTCGTCAATACGGGAAGAGAATTTTAAAATGTCAAAAGTTTCTTGTGACCCTGACATATTGATGTAAGACGATGCTGCCTTTTTAGCCTGTTCTATGGGCACTCCATTCATGCTGCCGCTGGCATCGATAACCAGTACAGTATGTGAATGGGAATTAATATGTGGATTGTCCATACGCAAGGTTTCCACGATAAGTGCCCGGCGTTCCCCATCCCAAACTTGAAACGCTGCATCACCTGCGGGGCTGTCTAAAGGCCGATTCAAAGCATCGACCAGAGATACGTATGTAGATACCGAAGGGAACCTTTGGTAATCCACTCCGGTAATGTACATTTGGGCACCTTGTATAGATAATTCGTCAAGGGTTGTTTCCAGATCAGACAGTAAGGTGCTGATTTCATTCCACAAGTCAAAACCAGCCTCCCGGGCAGCCATGATGATTTGCTCGTTGGAATAGTCCTGTTGTTCTTGCAGCCAGGTTTCCTGCATACTCCCGAATTCGTCGGGTACTGTCCCGGAGTCAGTAACTTCCCACAAAGCCTGGTATTCTTCCCTAATTGCTTGAATAACCCTTAGTAGTTCATCTAAAAATTCGATTTTACTTTTTACGGGCATCTCTCTAAAAACCCGGTGTTGTAGTAATGCATGTATCCCCGTGCTTATGCCTTTGATGCTTTCTGGATGAGAATCCAGGTCGGCGATTTGCCGAGCTTGGGGAGGCAACTTGCCCACCTTGATCTGGTTATCCATAAATCTCCATATTATTTGTGCCGATGCGATTTCTGGCTGCCGCTTCAAGCGCTGAACCAAAGCTTTATCAACCTCAATACCTATTGAGTTGGAAGGTTGTCCAGCGATGTAGCAAACCGGATTCAAAACATTAGTCAAAGAAAAATCAGGAGACTGGACACTAACAATTTGTGAAAGCGATGTCAATGGTACCAGCTTTTCTTTTCTAAGATCATATTTATCACTGCCGGTTACAGTTTCAAATACTATAGAGCTAAGGTTTGAAATCCATCTGGGATTAGTAAAACCTGGCAATACCTTCCCTGCCACGCCCATAGGGCAGAATATCATGAGGAATCCACTACAGCACAGGGAAAGGATTACAGCCGAGACAAGCGCCCACCATCGCCAACTATGCTTCTTGAGCATTAGATACTCCTCCTTTCCTGCTGATATTATTTCAACTGTATCAAATAGTTTTGAATACGTTGTTTCTGTGCAATGTCATTAGATTTAGTTATGCATAATTCCAAGGCCTTGCGGCAGTTTTCCGTATCCCCCATACGACTGTATACCAGGCCTAAAGTTTCATAGGTAGCCGCGATATCAGGATAATTATCCAGGGTGGCCGCAGCATTTAAAGCTTGGATCGCTTCGGCATTTTTATCCTGCATAGCCAGAGCCCATCCTTCCCGGTGCCATGCTATGGCTTGACTGGCAGGCAGACAGCCTTGAACCGCAACAGCCTCCTGATATTTTCCCAGGGCTGGTGCAAAATCTTTCTTTAAAGAAAAACAATCCCCCCATTTTAATAGATAGGATACCTGCAAGTCAGGATCGGGATGAGATTCCAAAGCTTTGGTGAAACAGTCCTGGGCTGCATCCAGACGCTCATTTTGCATGGCTGCAATACCTAATTGACCCCATATAAGATATGGTTTGCCCGAATCGCTGGCTTCGCTTACCGGATCAAACTCTTCATGGCTGGTCTCGTCAGGCAATCTTGGTTTGGTGTTCGTTACTTTGGTAACCAACAGACTCCCATTGCTAAAAAATGTCCTCATTTCATCTATTTGTAGTGTGTTTTTATCAACTGCAACTATAAAATGCGGTGACTTGGCACTGCGGAAATTAGTCAAATAGAAATATCGCCGGTCATGACAGTCCAGGTTCTTATTATCCGAGCCAAAAGTATCGCGCAGCCACTGTATATCTGGAATAGAGCCAACTTCCTGAGGATCGATACCCTCGGCGTCAACGCTGGTAATAGTGTTATCCGCTCTTGTATACATCCAAAGGTTCTTACCGTTGTAACCCATAATAATACCGGTATCAGTTTCTACACGGAACTTTTCATCCCAGTGGACAGCCTTTATAGTGTGAGTGAGTGGTTGCTGCCCGGAGTACAATATGCGGTTTTCTAAGCTCATATATTGAAGGGTGTTTTCTTTGTGGGTGTTGTCCATAGCCGTGTATAGTTCTTCCAGCGAATTTATACCGGCAGTCGCCAATCCTTGCCCAAATGCTATTTCCTGCTGCCATACATTCCAGAATGCAAAAATAAGAGTAAATAAGATTATCAATCCCAATTGAAGCTTGGCCAGCAAACTCGAAGAGAATTTCACTTTAGCAGACCTCCATTTTTACCTTACATGCTTTTTAATCTATACTTGCTGCAGCTTCTTCAGCAGCTGGTGAAGCTAGCAATACCGTTCCGCATTTTACACAGAATTTTGCTTCGAGCCGGTTGGGTGCTGAACAAGAGGGACATATACTTCCGTTCTGATTTGAGGTTTGTAGGGAAGTACCGCAACCGGAACAAAACATGGCACCTGGTGCATTCTTACCTGAGCAGGACGGACAAGTTATCGGATTAGGCTGAATGGCTACCAGCTGATTTTGTAAATCCGTGATTTCCTTATAGCAAGCGTCGATACCCGTACAAACGCTAGTAATCTCCGGAATATGCACTTGCGCTTCGGTATGAAGCCGGTAAGTCAAAGCCCCCAGTTCCATTTTTCTCTGGGTAATTTGTGATTCTATTTTGCTGATGGCCATTTTAATTTTAGTCGATTCCACTAGTTCATCCGATTTGTCGGTAACTGTCTGAACTCCCTTCTTAATCTGGTTAAAAAAACTCATTGTTTTGATCGCCCTTTCTTAAATGAAATATATCAATTTATTCTCAAGCATGATTTCTAGTTGCTTACCAGCTTATCATTCCTCCATTCACCGCTTAATTTGGTTCCATCAGCATATGTGTATGTGCCCCAGCCATTTTTAACTCCCTCATTAAATTCACCTTCATATTTTGAGCCATCTTCTAGAAATATCACTGTTCCCTGTCCATGGAAACTAAAATCCTTAAATTGACCATCGTAAACCAATAATTGATCATTGGCTTCAAAATGACCGTATTCCAGCATCCCATCATTAAAAGTTCCTGTCCAAGTGCCTTCTTTTGATGTCAGGGTTCCAACCCCATTCATAGTATTATCAGCAAATTGCCCCACATAATGTTGCTGATTGGCTGTAGTGTACTCTCCGTTTCCATCAATAATGCCCTGCACTACATCTCCTTTATACAAATCGCCATTAATCCATGTAATTTTGACTTTACCAGTGCGCAAATCAAGATCTCCTTCAATCCACTCCCACTTGGCACCATTGGAATCCACCATTAAGGCAGCCACGTTACCTGTTGATGTTGAGGTTTCTA
>JBAYYO010000156.1:0-5214 GCA_041672985.1 Syntrophomonas sp.
ATTCAAGGCCAAGGTCAATTATGATCAGACTACCAATGTACTATCCATTCAGACCCCTGATCTGGACAAAATCAAATCCGAAATTGCCCTGATAGAAAACACCCTTATTCCAGCCAGTGCTGACGAAGCTATAAAACTATGGGGCCGGGGCGAACAAGCCCGCAATGGAGCTCTGCAATATGCAGCTCTATCGCCCCAGCTGCGCCAGGAAGCAGATAAAAGTAATTATGTCCGCCAATCATACTGGGTTACCGGTGGTTCAAGCCCCTCGGTAGGCCCTATAACAATAAAAAGCCAGGTTAAACTCAGCGATACCAAGATTGAGTATACCCTCTCTTTCCCGGAAATCACCTCTAATCCGCCCTATACCACCGCAACAGAAAAGATGGTGGTAGAAAAGCTTCTTTATAATGGGCAGGAAGGATGGTTTATAACGGAAATACTGCAATCCAGTGATTATGGGATTGTTGAGGTTGATACGAATAAAAAGACGCTGAAAAGCCGAGCGCCCCGCGAAGAACGTCAATAAGCGTTTCTCACGGCAATAATAACGAGGGGGATATGTAATGAGCCGTTTGCAGGAATATGTGCGACACTTTTTCGATGAACTTGAAGTTTTCGAAGACATTAAGCGCGGGCACAGCTATAAGGCATTCATAAAACAAGCCGTGCTGGAGTTTCTGGACAACGAGAATAAGGCGACTGCCTTTGCTGTTTACGAGGCTTTCTTTGACAGCTACCGGATTACGCTGAACGGAGAGAGTAATCCTTTTATTGATTTGCTCGATGTATTGCGCGGATATGAGGAAAATGCCGCGACCCTCATAGATAAGCAACGCGATCACTATATCCACTCTGTCAATGTGTTCATTCTTGGACTGTGCATCTACGCCGAAAACCGCAATTACCGTGAGGCGTTCCGCATGACCGTCATGAACAAAGAGGACTATCCGTATTCATACAACACAAAAAACGAAGAATTTTTCTATCGCTGGGGGCTTGCCTCTTTGTTCCACGACGTTGGCTATCCTGTGGAAATCATAGGTAAGCAGATTGGAAAATTCATGGATTTTGCCACCGGCGTGGATGGAGATGTTACCGTCAAATCACACTTGGAGATTGAAAACTTTAACGAGCTGAACTCCATTGCCGAGGTAATTCCCAAAAAGGAATTCACAAAGAACTACTATGAAAAGTATGATGATTGCGTCTATGTGGATTTACTCAAACCCATCGATCTGTTGGCGCACAAGCTGCACATATCGCTGGATGTTGACTTAAAGGAGGTTAAGGCTGCGCTGGATGGCTTTGTTGGCGTGATGGCCAAAAGCGGCTTTGTGGATCACGGCTATTACAGCGCCCTCATAGTGCTGAAATGGTATGGCTATCTAATCCAAAAATGTGGTTATCTGCCCGAATATTTATTTTATCCCGTACTCGACAGCGCCAGCGCAATACTGCTTCATAACTACTACAAAAACGTCATCATGAAACCACCCTTCGACAAAGGCGCATTGTCGGCCAAGACGCATCCCATCGCCTTTTTGCTTATCCTCTGCGATGAATTGCAGGAATGGAACCGCGAGGCCTATGGCATCATCGACAAGAAGCGCACCCTTGCGTGGGAAGCCTCGGTCACCATCACGGACAAACGGCTGGAGATTACCTACATTACAAGGCTTGGTTCGCTGCCTGACAGCTTCGGCGCTGAAAAAGAGGCGCTGTTCAATAAATTGTTGCGGCTTGACAAGGTGTTTGATAGCGGGTTCTCTGTCGGCTGCGAATCGCTGGATTGCTTGTCCGCCCTCTCCGCTAGTTTGAAAGGGGATGAGATTGCTCCGAGACCGCTGTTGCAAAATCTTGAGAAGCTGGCAATGGCCATTCATGCGCTGTACAATAAAAAGCAGCTTGAGAGATATCCGGAAAAACCGCTTGAATACCCGAACTTTGCCGATCTGCCGGACAGCATGAAATACTCGAATCTCCGTCAAGCACGTGGTATCTCTGAAAAATTACATCTGCTTGGCTGGAGCATGGTTTTATCAAATGCGCCGGGCAAGGCTGTTGAGAGCGTTCCCGCCGAGGTGGTGGAATATTTGGCGATTATGGAGCATGAAGCATGGGTGCGCGAACGCTTGGAAAGCGGCTGGAGCTACGCTCCCGAAAAGAATGTAGAGCAAAAGCTCACGCCATATCTCATACCTTACGAACAGTTATCCGAGGAAATCAAGGAGCTTGACCGTGATACAATACGCAACATACCCGACTTGCTGAAAATGATCGGCATGAAAGCTATACAAAGCGAGGTGAAATAGATATGGGATTGTTTAGTAAATTCAAAAAGCAAGAGCCTCAAAAGCAGGAAGCGGAACCACAAACGACGTTTGTCGGAGGCGTGGGACGAATGCCTTTCCCAGCCTATCGTGGCGGCGAGCCGTACATATTCATCAGCTATGCCCATGTGGATTCCGAGCGAGTTTTCAAAGAAATCAAGGGCTTTAACGAAAACGGCTATAACGTATGGTATGACGAGGGCATCGCGCCCGGTAACGAGTGGACGGATGAAATTGCGGACGCTTTGGAGAAGTGTGCGCTCTTTGTGGTGTTCATCACTCCATCGTCGGCGGGTTCCCCGAATGTGCAAAATGAGATCAACTTTGCCATAGACGAAAAGAAATCGTTTATCGCCATCCATCTGGAGGAAACCGTGCTGCCTGCTGGCATCAGGCTGCAAATCGGCACCAAGCAGGCCATCTTAAAATACAATATGACCGACGACGAGTATCTCTATAAATATACGGCTGCCTTTACAAGGCTGGGATTGAATGCACGAAAGACGGCTCCCGCTGTTTCGGTTGCGACGAAGCCCTCCGCGCCCACCGTGCCGACTACTGTGCCGCAGACGGCAGCGGTAAATGAAATCACTACCGTTGGGGATTTCCGCATTGAGCACGGCTTGCTCCACGAATACCTCGGCAGTCGACCAGATATAAAGCTGCCTGATGAAGTTCAAATCATTGGCTTTCAGTCTTTCGGCCTAGGTAGCAACTTTATTGAAACGGTGGATTTGAATAAGACCGGCGCATTACTGAATGACGCCTTTTCCAACTGTCCCAATCTGAGGGAAGTTAGAATCCCACGCTCAGTTACAATGATAAAGGAAAGGCCTTTTGTCAACTGCCCAAATCTGACGGTGTACTGCTACCGCCATCATATGCCAGCTAATTTTGAAGAGAACTTTGGTGGTAAGCAAATAGTGTATCTTGACGACGTTTCGATTAAGTCATCTTTTTAGGAAGGATTGATATGACAAAGGCAATGAGGTTGTTGTCAATAAGGTTGAAATCAACTCTGAAGAACTGGCTATAGCCTACAAATTTGTGAGTCCGCCGACCTTACAACAAAATGTTGGTCGCTTATAATAATAAATATGAAGCTGTTGATTTTTGATATCGACAGCTTTTTTAGTTGGACACAGGGTGTCAAGGGGACGGTTCTCTTGACACCTCTGCCACCCCGAAAGATTACCCGGAAAGCAAAAGTTGACTAACAAGCCGGTGTCAAGAGAACCGTCCCCTTGACACCTCGGACTTATTTGTTCCTTGACAGTATTATTTCAGTATAATATACTTGTGCTATTACAAGTAGTACAATAAGAGGGTGGTCCTTTGTGGCTTGATATAAACCCGCGTTTAAGTACGCCAATATACCAGCAGGTGGTGGATGGAATAAAGGAAGCGGTGGCCCGGGGCATACTGAGTCCGGGGGAACGTATGCCCACCGTAAGGGAAATAGCTGCCGAGCTTTCTCTTAACCCCAATACTATCGCTAAAGCCTACCAGAAACTGGAACAGGAAGGGGTCATTGAAACCATGCGCTCCCGGGGCACTTTTGTTGCGAGCCGTTCCAGTGTGGATTTGAACTTGGCCAGGAAGAAGCTGACCGGTCTGGTGGATAAGGTTCTGGTAGAGGCTTACCATCTGGGCCTGGAGCGCGCCGAAATAGAGCAATTGCTGGCTGAAAGCCTGGATAATTGGGTCAAAAGGGGAGGGAAATGATTATGGATTTAGCTATAGAAACCAGGGCTTTGAACAAGTCCTTTGACAATTTCAAGGCTATCGACGAACTAGACTTGACGGTTCCGGCTGGTTCAATTTTTGGACTTATTGGTCCTAATGGGGCGGGTAAAACAACCTTGATTCAGATGCTGACCGGCATAATCCGTCCGGACAGCGGTGACGCCTTTATCCTGGGATGCAGCATCCGAACCCGGGATGGGAGTATAAGAGAACGGGTCGGGTATGTACCGGATGTTCCGGTTATGTATCCTGGGTTTACCGTAGCTGAAATGTATCGTCTGGGCAGCAAATTGTACCCAGGCTGGGACGGGGAACATTGCCGGGAATTGCATCAGGCCTTCAATTTACCGGCAGGCCAGCGGATTCGCCATCTATCCCGGGGTCAGAAGGTGCAGGTATCACTGGTTATGGCTCTTGCCTTGCGCCCCCGTTTGCTGCTGTTGGATGAACCTACTGCCGGCCTTGACCCGGTAGTCCGCCGCGCCTTCCTCCACACCATTATTGAAGAGGTCGCCGATCGGGGCACCACCGTCTTTTATTCCACCCATAACCTTAATGATCTGGAGCAAAGCGCAGACCATATTGCTGCCCTTAACCAGGGAAGGTTGGTATTTAACCGTTCCCTGGAGGAATTAAAGGGATCAATCCATCGCCTGCAACTTGTCTTTAAAGGAGAATCTCCTGCAGAGGCAATTCAAGCACTGCCTGGTTTACTTAACTGGCAATGCAAGGGAAGGGTGGCAACTATCACCATAACCGGTGACCAGACCGCTATTTATTCAGTTTTGGCAGCTCTGGAACCAGAACAGTGGGAAGAGATGGACCTGGATTTGGAAAGCATTTTTGTTGATCTCATGCGGGCTGAGGGCTACGGCTTTGCCAAATGAAAAGCGGGGGTTGGAGGGCGGAAGCAGGGTTGATAGCGGGGGGCTACGGAAATGAATGAGGCGGGGATGATTGAAGAACGGCGGGAACAAGAAGGCGGTGAAATGATGAAAATAAAGGGCTTGCTCTGGAAGGAGTGGCACCAATATCGCTGGTATTTTGTGCTGGCTTTGGTACTGATAAGTGCGGAACCCATTTTGACACCCTTAAGCATACAGATGGGTAAACTGAGTAACAGTGCCGATGCCTG
>JBAYYO010000157.1:0-5186 GCA_041672985.1 Syntrophomonas sp.
CTGAATATTGGCATAAGTGGACCAGGTGTGGTTCTGGGCGCTGTAAGGCAACATCCTGACGCAGACCTGGGGCAGTTGGCCAACATTATTAAGAATACCGCCTTTAAAATAACCCGCACCGGGGAAATGGTAGCCCGCATAGCATCACAGCGCTTGAACGTGCCCTTTGGCATTATTGATCTGTCACTGGCACCTACTCCCGCCATAGGCGACAGCGTGGCCGATATCCTGGAATCTATGGGTTTGGAAAGAGTAGGGGCACATGGTTCCACTGCCGCGCTGGCGATGTTAAACGATGCGGTCAAAAAAGGCGGAGCTATGGCATCCTCCTATGTAGGCGGGTTATCCGGTGCATTTATCCCCGTCAGCGAGGACCAGGGCATGATCAATGCTGTAAAAGAAGGCGCCTTGACTATTGATAAACTGGAAGCCATGACCTGCGTTTGCTCAGTTGGGCTTGACATGATAGCCATCCCCGGGGACACCCCGGCGGAAATTATTTCGGCCATAATCGCTGATGAGGCTGCCATAGGTATGATCAACCGTAAGACCACCGCGGTTAGAATCATCCCGGCACCGGGGAAAAAAGAAGGGGATTGGGTTGAGTTCGGAGGCTTGTTGGGTCATGCCCCGGTTATGAGGGTAAACAAGAATTCTCCGGCCCGATTTATTCAGCGCAAGGGACGTATTCCCGCCCCGATTCATTCGCTTAATAATTAAGGAGAGACATAAAATGTTGATCGTGCCGGAACAGAACAATCAACCGCTTTATTTTCTCCTCAATTGAGAACGGACTGGTGTATAGGCGGCAATTACCGTAAAATGGATATATCCCGGCGGCTGGTATAATAAGGATAAGCACCAGTACAGTCGCAGCAGCAACTTCTTTTATTTGGACTTATCCCGGGAGATGGTATAATAAGGATAGGTATTTATTGCAGGTATTGAAAGGAATATATTTGGAATAATAATCTATAGGAATGAGGTGAGGATATTGAATCATGAACAGGAATCATCTGAAGAAAAAGGTTGTATGGAAAAGATGATTCACAAACTAGATGAAATATCTTTGAGTATGGAAAAATTAGGCATTGCGGAATATGTAGAGATGCTAAATAATCCGCGCCGTCTCATATTTATTAATTTTTGGTCCGGTGTCGTGCGGGGGTTTGGGATGGCCATAGGCTTCACTTTGCTGGCGGCATTGGTATTATATGTGTTGCAGCAGATAGTAGTCATTAATACACCACTGATAGGAGACTTCATTGCCGATATCGTAAACATTGTTCAGAACCAGTTAAATGTGGGTGGGAGTGTTTTTCAGAGCCATGGGGGGAAGATATGAGGTGTAAACCATGGAAGAACAAGATAGGCTGTTGATGAAGAAACATGAATTAGAACAATTGATCATGGATAATCAGGAACGGTATCTGCAATCCAGCTATGCTTCACACCCTGCGGATTTAGCTTCTCATCTGCAGGTCCTAAATATTGAGCTGGAGAGGATAAATGAGGCCCTGGCTCAAGATAACCCTGAACAACTTTCTTAGTTCGGCTATATCCATATTTTATAGCCCATTGAAATTCTGGTAGAATAGTTATATATTAGTTCTGTGTACAATAGGTTTAAAGGAGGCCGAGGCGGTGAAAATAGGGATCTTTACCGAAAGTTATAAGCCCTACACCAGTGGAGTTGTAACTTCAATATCTACTTTGAAAGATGAGCTGACCCGGTTGGGCCATGAAATACATATATTTGCTCCCAAATATCCAAACTACGAGGAAATTGAAGATAATGTCTATAGGTATTTCTCTATCCCATCACCTACCAATCCAGGCTATTCGCTGGCGTTACCAATGCATCCCGGGATGAATCTGCTGATGAAAAATCTGCAATTGGACCTTATTCATGTTCATTCTCCCTTTACTATGGGTCGAGTGGGGCTGCATTATGCCCGTAAATTTAATCTGCCCATGTTATTCACCTATCATACCCGCTATGATCAATACGTTCATTATGTTCCGGTCGCTCATGATTTGGCCAAAGAGGTAACCATAAAATACAGCCGGCATTTTTGCAATGAATGTGATCATATCATAGCCCCTTCGCATGAGATTGAGTCAATCATCAGGAGCTTTGAGGTGACAACGCCCATATCAGTCATTCCCAGCGGCGTACCATTAGATAAATATAAGGGAGGCGACCCCTGCTATCTACGTAAACACTATCCGATACCGGCCAACAATCGTATCCTATTATTTGCCGGCCGGTTGAGTCAGGAAAAAAACATTCCCTTTCTGATTAAGGCATTTAAAAAAGTAAAAAGGCGGCTTCCTCAAACTACCCTGGTTCTCGTTGCCGGGGGTCCATTGGAAGAGGAGCTCAAAGGGTTAGTAACATCTCTTAATTTATCTCTATGGGACGATGTAGTATTTACCGGCCCGCTGCCTTTTGCATCCCTGGTAAATGCCTATTATTCGGCGGATCTTTTTGTTTTTTCGTCTCTGACTGAAACCCAGGGACTAGTCTTGATAGAAGCCATGGCTGCTGGCCTGCCGGTCGCTGCGGTAAGGGCCTCGGGAGTTAGTGAAATGGTGGATGATGGAATGGACGGGCTGCTCACCTCAGAAGATACCGGTGAATTTGCGACTGCCATATGCAGGATACTGCAAGATGATGAACTTTATCACAAATTGCAGGCCAATGCCTATCTAAAGGCTCAGAAACTATCCTCGCATAATATGGCTCTTGAAATGGAAAGGGTCTATGAGGAATTAATGGCCAATGATAACTACCATTCCAAAAGTGTATGGGATATCAGCTCCCGGATGGGATTATAAACTAAAATAAAGGTATTAAAATATATGTTTAAGATTCGCAAAATCGTGGCTATATTGGCGGGAAAATTAATCATAATTATGAGCCGAATAGCTGGAAACCAGGGAAGTACTTTACCCGGCAAGCTGTCCAGCAGGATATATCCTCCTTTACTTAAGGAACTAAGCCATAATACATATAAGGACACCTTTATCGTTACCGGAACCAATGGTAAAACTACCACCACCAATATGGCAGCGGCTATCTTGAAAGCACAAGGGAGCAGCTATGTCCACAATCAGGCCGGAGCTAATATGGTTAACGGTATTACTACCGCATTCATCCGCCAAACTAATCTGACCGGTACCAAACCTTTCGATTATGCTCTTCTGGAAACTGACGAAGCCAATGTACCTCTCTTGCTGGAAGTAATCAAGCCGCGATTTATCTTGATTACTAATTTTTTCCGGGATCAGTTGGACAGGTTTGGCGAATTGGATCACACCATCAACCTGATCAAAGAAGCAGTTAAAGGTCTGGATATAGAACTGGTTTTAAATGCCGATGACCCTTTAGAGTCACATTTTTCCCGAGAAACCGGGCTGCGCTGCTGGTATTATGGATTTGCGGATACCGAATATGATAGTTTCGAAGGGTTAGAAAACCGTGAAGGCCGGCATTGTGTAATGTGCGGCCAGGAGCTTGAATATTCACGATTCCATTATGCCCAGTTGGGCGTTTTTAATTGTCCTCGGTGTGGCAATCATAACCCTGCCCCCGACTTTATCGGCAGCGATTTGAGAATGACACCCAATATAACCTTTAATATCGATGCAATGATGATCGAAAGTCCTTTCCAGGGATTTTATAATGCCTACAATATTCTGGCCGCCGTTTCCCTGGCCCGACTAGCAGGAATTGATTCCCCTGTGATCCAAAAGGCCCTGGCTGAATTCCAACCGCAGGCCGGCCGCATGGAGACATTTAATATAAAAGAGAAAAAAGTAATCCTTATCCTGGTGAAAAACCCCACCGGGCTTAATCAGAGCCTTAGCATGCTGGCCCTGGATGGTAAGACCAAGAACCTGTTCATAGCCCTTAATGACAACGCCGCCGATGGACGGGATATAAGCTGGATATGGGATGCAGACGTTGAAGTCATAGCTTCTGAGGCAGACCTGATCAACAAAGTAATATGTTCAGGCCAACGCAGCGGAGATATGGCCGTGCGGATAAAATATGCAGACATACCGGCGGATAAAATAATAATCCAGCCTTCGTTGCAGGAAGGCATAGACCAGGCCATAAATGAGGAGTCCGCAGTCAGCTATATACTCTGCACCTATACCGCCCTTTTTACCAGTCGCAAGATACTGGTTAAAATGCAGAAGCAATACCCGACCGCGGCACATCAGGCGTCCCCGCAGGGGGAAACTATCTAATCGTACCGCAAGGTGGTGGAACAGTGGAGAAATTAAAAATAGCACATATGTACCCGGATTTAATGAACTTATACGGTGATCGGGGCAATCTTATTTGCCTGCAAAAGCGGATGCAATGGTATGGACTGGACTGTAATATAAAAAGCATCCATCTCGAAGATAAGCTGGACTTTAATCAAATCGATATGCTCTTCATGGGCGGCGGTTCTGACCGTGAACAGGGGCTGGTCTATAATGACTTGATAAAGAAGGCAGATCAACTGATGCAGCATATAAATGATGGCCTGCCGATGCTCTGTATCTGTGGAGCCTATCAACTTCTCGGTACCTACTACCAATCTCATGATGGACAGGTTATGGAAGGGCTCGGATTCTTCCCCTTTTATACCGTCGGTAAAAAAGATCGGCTAATCGGCAACATACTGCTGGAGAGTGAATTTAACGGCCACAAGAGCACAGTGGTAGGTTTCGAAAACCATGGTGGCAGGACCTATTTTGATGACCAGAATCTCCAGGCACTGGGTACGGTCACCAAAGGTCATGGCAACAACGGTGAAGATAAAACCGAAGGGATATGCTTCCAAAACCTTATCGGCACCTATCTGCATGGGCCTTTGCTACCCAAAAATCCTCTTCTGGCAGATTTCTTCATCCAGGCTATGACCCAACGCAAAGGCATTGAATTAGACACAGTGCTGGATGATTCCATCGAAAACATAGCTCATGAACAGGTCCGTAAAAAGATAATATCTGCTTAAAAAGTATAGATTGTATCCGGGCGGGAAAGCTATTAGCAAAATGTACCATAAAGGGGCAGATAGCTATGAACACGGATACCAATGCACTTACACTTTATCCTTTTCCGGCTGAATTAATTCGTCTGCGCATGCAAGAAGTTCTGCTGGCGGATAATCCAGAAATAGACA
>JBAYYO010000158.1:0-5135 GCA_041672985.1 Syntrophomonas sp.
TGGTCTTGCTGGAGTATTTTGCCATGATGCGCCGCCGGGGTTTTCAACCCATAATACTACCAGCATATTTAATGGCCTTTATATTACTATTCAGGGTGCAGTTGGACCAAAATATGACAGGCTTGTTTTGGGCCGGATTATTACTTATGATACTGTCAATGGTTCTAAGGTATCCGCGTATCAATCATAGTGATTTGGCCCTAAGCTTGTTTGCTGCATTGTATACCGGTTTTCTGTTCAGTTATGGGTTGGCCTTAACTGAATTAGGAAGATCATTTCATATCCTGTGGCTGGTCTTTATCCTCACCTGGGCCAGTGATGTGGGGGGGTACTTATTCGGTCGGCTCTGGGGGAAAAATAAGATGGCTCCCCAATTAAGTCCAGGCAAGACCTGGGAGGGAGCAATCGGTGCAGTGCTATTGACCATAATAGCTGCCCTCTTATACACATATCTAATCAAGATGGAATCCCCGGGAGTTGTATATATAATCATGCTGGGCTTATTGGCCAGTGCAGCTGCCCAACTCGGCGATCTTTTGGAATCATCTATCAAAAGGTATTTCGGGGTGAAGGACTCGAGCCGAATAATACCCGGACATGGAGGGGTAATGGATCGATTTGATAGTTTTATGTTGGTTCTGCCCGTGGTTTACTATTTCCTGGTGGTATTCGTTTAAGATTGGGAATAAAATATAGGAGTATGATGATAAACAGGGCGAGAATTATTATAAAATCGCAGCGACCAAGAAACGGTCGGGCTGGGCTGGTTTATCAGGCATATAATAGCCGGATTACAGTGAGGTGATAAGGAATGGATCCAGAATTACAAAAAGGGCTCAAAAGACTTGTCAAATGGACAATTTTTGTTATGATACTGCTATCCTTATATTTATTGTTTACCTACTTGATGCCGCTGTTGGGGAAAATTGTGGCCTATTTCCCGGTTGTTTTTCTTCCCTTTATATGCGCTGTCGTCCTGGCCATAGTTATTGAACCGGTGGTTAATATGTTTGAAATTCGTGCCCGCTTGAAACGCAGTTGGGCGGTGTTGTTAAGTCTGCTTCTGGTCATAGGTGGATTTTTCACGGTACTATTCCTGCTGGCGGCGGTACTTATTCGAGAGATGTCGGCCTTATACAGATTGGCCCTGGCCCGGTCCGATACCATCATTGGCAATACCGTGACGTTTATAACTGATTTTCGCCTATCCTACCTGCAACTGAATCTGCCCCCACAGGTCCAGTCTGCCTTTCAGGATAATCTGCAAAAGGGACTGGAGCTAATCCAACAACTGATGCACAATTCTATAAATGGCCTGATGCAGGGCTTTGCCAAGTTACCAGGCATACTGATATTTGTAGGTATTGCTACCGTAGCCGCTTTCTTAATAATTAAAGACCGGGCTCTTATCCGCACCTTTGTTATAGACATTATACCTGCATCAGCCCGACCCAATGCAGCTAAAATAACAAGTGAACTACTCAAAGCTTTAAGCGGTTTTTTCAAAGCCTATAGTATTCTTATTACTATTACGGCGATTATAACCCTGGTATCCTTAAAAATACTGGGAGTTGAGTATGCATTTCTAATTGGCATACTGGTTGGAATAATGGATATTTTACCGATATTAGGCCCCGGGACGATAATGGTGCCGTGGATTATATGGGAGTTTATAACCGGTCATACCGGTATGGGGATCAGCCTTATAGTCGTATATACAATAATAACCGTAGTCAGGCAGTTTTTGGAACCGCAGATTGTGGGCGACAGCATCGGACTGCATCCCCTGGCTACGCTAGTATCTCTTTATGTTGGCCTGCAGTTAGGCGGGCTAATGGGTATGGTAATGGGCCCCGTGGTGGTAGTGATATTTATTGCCTGCTACCGAGCCGGTTTATTTGATAGATTTGACTGGAGGGAAAAAAGTGAGTGACGGACCAAGCAATATTGTCATACTCGGTTCGACCGGGTCCATTGGGGAACAAACCCTGCAGGTGATAGATCAGCATCCGGATAGATTTAAAGTGGCAGCCCTGGCGGCTCGGGACGAGGTGGATGTACTCGCCCGGCAGGTGGAAAAATATAAGCCCTTGGCCGTGGCTCTTGGTGATCAGGAGTATTATGGTCAGTTGCAGGCGAAGCTGAGCCATCCATGTGATATCCGGGTGGGCATAGAGGGAATGTGTGAAATAGCTGCCCTGGATGGCGTTGACATCGTATTAGTGGCGGTTAGTGGGGCAGTGGGCATTCTGCCTACCCTGGCAGCTATAAAGAAATCGAGACGTATTGCCCTGGCCAATAAAGAGACCCTGGTGGCGGCGGGTGATATAGTAATGAACATGGCCCGGGATAGAGGTTCTGAAATTATCCCGGTGGACAGTGAACATTCAGCATTATTCCAGTGTCTGGCCGGAGAGAGTCAGCATTTACGCAATTTATGGCTGACTGCGTCCGGTGGGCCCTTCCGGGACTTTACTGAGGAGGAGTTGGCCTGTGTAACTGTGGATATGGCCTTAAAGCACCCCAATTGGAAAATGGGCCCCAAGATAACCATAGATTCAGCCACCTTAATGAACAAAGGACTGGAGGTTATTGAGGCGCATCATTTGTTTGCGGTTGATTATGATAACATTAAGGTTCTGATACAGAAGGAGAGCGTAATTCATTCCATGGTGGAACTGGTCGATGGTTCGTTCCTGGGACATCTGGGCGTGGCTGATATGAGGATACCTATTCAATACGCTCTATCTTATCCGCAGAGATTCGATTCTCCAGCCTCCCCACTTAACTTTAGTGAAGTGGGGTGCATCCATTTCCAGAAACCGGATACAGATAAATTCCCCTTATTGAAAATAGCCTGTCAGGCCGGGAGGCAGGGTGGAACCTTACCTGCCGTTATGAATGCTGCCAATGAAGTTGCGGTCCATCAATTTTTAAGTCATAAAATAGGTTTTTTAGGTATTGCACGGCTGGTACAGCAGGTGATGGACAAACATGATATAATAATTCACCCATCCCTGGAAGCAATATTTGCCGCCGACAACTGGGCACGCGAATACTGCTTTAGTCTGGCAACGAAAGGGGATAGATAATGACTATCATAGTAGCCATAATTATTCTAGCCGTCCTGATTCTCGCTCATGAATTAGGTCATTTTGTGGTAGCGCGCCGAATAGGAATTCCGGTGCATGAATTTAGTCTGGGTTTTGGGCACAAACTCTTTTCTACTAAGAAAGATGGGGTGGAATACTCATTGCGGTTAATTCCCCTGGGAGGATTTGTACGCATGGCCGGGGAGGAACCCGGTGATATGAACAATCCGGAGGGATTCAATAATCGTAAACCCTGGGAAAAAATGGCGGTGGCCTTTGCCGGGCCTTTTATGAATTTTGTGCTGGCCATTTTTATTTTCATATACACCTTTGCCGTCATAGGAGTGGCGCAGCCCATGGACGCAGCCATAGTAGGTGAAGTAATGAAAGGCAAACCGGCGGCCACAGCTGGTCTGAAAACCAATGACCGTATACTGTCTGTGAATGATACCAACATTGATAGTTGGGAGCAATTCGTTAATACCATCAAACAGAACGATGTCGGTGCACCCCTGGAAGTGGAGATCGACCGGGGGGGAGCAGTCAGCAGTATTACCTTAAGATCGGTTCAGGATGAAAGTACCGGCAATCCGATAGTAGGCGTTTATCCCCAGATAGAATTTGAGAGACAGGGAATATTAGATGCTATAAAGCTGGGGTTCATACAGACCTACCACATGACAATCCTGCTCCTGGGCGGATTGGGAATGCTTTTCACTGGTGCGGTTTCCACCTCTGAATTAGCTGGTCCGGTGGGAATAACTAATATGGTTGGAGAAGCAGCTCGCGGTGGTATCGTTTATCTATTAAGCTTTACGGCCTTCTTGAGTATAAATCTGGGCATAATTAATCTTTTGCCCATACCGGCCCTGGATGGCAGCAGAATCGGTTTTGCTGTGCTGGAGGCGGTACGCCGCAAACCTATGGACCCAGAGAAAGAAGGCTTCATCCACTGGATAGGCTTCCTATTCCTGATGCTGATCATTGTTTTTGCTACTTACAACGATATTGTCAGATTATTTAAGGGATGATTAACATGCGTCGGAAATCCAGAACAGTAAATATTGGAAAAGTTGCGGTAGGCGGCGACAACCCTATAGTTGTTCAGTCCATGACCAACACAGATACCCGCAACATAACTGCTACCGTTGCCCAAATAAAAAAGCTGGAGCAAGCAGGTTGTGAGATAATCAGGGTAGCGGTTCTCGATGAAGAGGCTGCTGCAGCTATTCGGGAGATAAAAAAATCCATCTCTATTCCCCTGATTGCAGATATCCACTTTGACCATAAACTGGCCTTGCAAAGCATAGCTTCAGGTGCAGATGGGCTGCGCATTAATCCGGGCAATATTGGTGACCGGAAGAAGGTAGTCGCGGTGGTATCGGCCTGTAAAGAACGGCAGATACCGATTCGGATCGGAGTAAATGCCGGCTCCCTGGACAAGCACATGTTGAAAAAGTACGGGGTAATATGCAAAGAGGCCCTGGTCGATAGTGCCCTGGAGCACATTAAGATTTTGGAGGACCTGGATTTTCAGGAAATCAAGATATCCTTAAAATCTTCTTCGGTTTTATTGAGCCTGGCCGCCTATCGCTTGATGGCAGAAAAAGTGGATTATCCCCTGCATATAGGTATAACCGAAGCCGGCACCAAAGACCGGGCTTTGATAAAATCCGCACTTGGCATAGGGATGCTCCTTTATGAAGGTATTGGTGATACCGTGCGGTTTTCGTTAACCGCTGATCCAGTCGAAGAAGTCTGGGCGGCTTACGAGTTATTAAGAGCTTTAGGCTTGCGCCAACGGGGGATGGAGTTAATATCCTGTCCTACCTGTGGCCGTTGTGAGATTGATTTAATTAAGCTGGCTGAAGAGGCGGACAGTAAGATACGCGCATGGCCAGAGCCCCTAAAGGTTGCGGTGATGGGCTGTGTGGTCAACGGGCCCGGGGAAGCCCGGGAAGCCGATGTAGGAATAGCTGGGGGCAGGGGCTTCGGTCTGCTGTTCCGAAAGGGAGAAATTATCAAAAAGGTTCCCGAGGAACA
>JBAYYO010000159.1:0-5093 GCA_041672985.1 Syntrophomonas sp.
CAAGAAAGTTGGGCAGATAAACGATTTTGTGGGCATCAAAACCATATTCAATAAATTTATTCCTGAAAAACATACTGGGGGTGATGATTACATCGATCAGTTGATAGCTTTGAAAATATTCATGAACATACATTTCTATAACATTGAGGGCGCTTTTCAGGCGCGAATTTTTGACACATCTATTTTTCCAGCAATTATAATGTTGGCCGTCTTTACAATCTTCACAAACCCTATTGTTTACCAGCATCTTATAATTGGCACATAAGCACTTAAGATCGTGGGCGGTGTAAACTATGGGAATTCCCTTTTTCTTCAGGGCGTAAAGAATTGAGGGCGATAATTGATGCTGAAACAAATGCAGATGGGCCACATCAGGCTTGACCAGGTCAATCAGCTGACTGATTTTGGCATATGCCTCTCGCGAGTAAATAATGTTGGCGGCATATTGAAGTTTTTTCAGGAATCCCACACTCTGATTGTAATCGATATTAGAGACGAAATAATCGGCATACAACGAGGCCAAATTCTGGGGGTCATGCATGGAAAATTCAACTATTTCATGACCATTTGCTTCCAGCAGTTCTTTTAAACTAAATATATATGTCTCACTTCCACCTTTTATGTGAAAGTATTTATTGACCATTAATATTTTCACAATGCGCCCTCTCTTATCATGCCGCCGTTGCTAAACACTTGTTTAGAGCTGTTATTTGTGTTTATGATTTCATTATTATTCACATATATAATGGGATATGAATCGTCTACGTTTAAGGCCTGGATGCCAAAACTATCGGCGTAATCTGCCATTCTAATGGTGTTATTGGTTAGATAAAAAGTATCTGAGTAAAAACACTTGATCCCTATCCGACAGTTATTAATAATATTTTTTTCTGCATTCCTTACGTTCTCTATTGCTGCGCCTTCTAAATTATTATTGATGGTATTGCCATAACTTCTGTCACCATTTGCAATACTGGCATTAAACAAGCCATTGATCACGTTATTGGATACCTCGCCTTTGCCATTGATGCCATAAGCAATATTAATGCTTCCGGTATTGGTGATTGTATTGGAATCAATAATAATATTGTTATGTTGGGGCTGATTGATTGATTTGATAACGTTGCTTAATCCCGTTTCTTGTACCTGCGCAGCAATGGTATTATTAATAATTTTGATGTTGTTCAATTCTGCTACGTTATCCGTTTTCTGTCCTACTTGAATTACTGTTGCGGCGATAGAGTCAGTCACAATATGATTGTCAGCAAATGTTATATTTTCTGCCCTGGCGGTGCTAAACGCGTTGCGTTCACCCGCAAAAGCAGAGATTATTACACTGGGTACTCGTCCGTAGGTATTAATCTCATTCCGGCGCACGGTTACATCGCGAACCTGTCCAATACCTCCCCAAACCGCTACCACTTCATCGTTTCCGTTTTTATCGAACTTATTGTTTTCAATAAGGACGTTGGCGGTCTCATTGTCAAAAAGGGCTCCATCCGCTGTAAAACATCTCACCATAATCCCACAACCTGCCGCAGCACCGGTATCATTTTTGAAATAGCAGTCCCTGATTACTACATTTTTGCAGCCGGCGTATAAATCCATATTATTGCCGCTAATCAAATGGTTTTCGATTATGAAGTCGCAGTCTTCGATAGTTAGCTTTTTTATATTGGCAAATCCTAAAATTGTGGTGATTGAAGCGGGGTTATTATTGGTCATAACAAATGTTATGCCCCGAATGGTGATTTCATCAGCTGTTGTAGCATTATAGGTCTTGGAAAAGTCTGCATTCATTATGGCAAATTCACTTTCCGGAAAATAATTTCCTACATTAAATGTGTCATCAATTACAATTTTGCTTAGTTCTCTGGTGCCCTGTATGGTCAAACCGTTTTTTAATTTGACCATGGACTGAATTGAAAAAGAGCCTTCGGGAATTATTACGTTGTTATTCCTGGCAATTGCTTTATTGATCGCGGCCGAGTTATCCGCCAGGTCGCTGCTGGCTCCATACGCGGTTATTATCCTATGGGTCTTTTCATGGTATTTTTGGGTGTATGCCAGTATTGATATAGCCAAAAACATTGTTACCAGGATTAACAATACCCGATATTTTTTGATCATAACCTTGAATATCTCCCCACCTAATCAGGCTGTCTCCGGTCGGCCCGCCTGCTGCTAATTCCAGGATGGCTCTGCCTGTTTATTTATCTGAGGGTTTTGCCTAATTCGTTTTTCTTAAAAATAACCGGCATTTTAGAATTGTCATCCTGAGGCAACGCCGAAGGATCTTAAAGATTCTTCGCTAACGCTCAGAATGACCGGTTGGATTTTTCCATTATGCAAAACTCTCATCTGGTTGGATACCAGTATGGATTATTTTGGAAATATTTTCAAGATAAATAAAGGATATTATCTCAGTTATGGAGAATATTCCCTTTAAGATATGTATAAGGATAGCTCGGGGTCAGGCCCCAGGTTATTAAGACTAAATGACGCGAATAAAAAAACATCTCATAATAACTCGGGGCCTGACCCCCAGTTATCATAAAGAGGGTATAGCATTGAGTACAAAAAGTGAATTAATAAGGAAAATCGAGGATAGAACCGCCCGCATTGGAGTGGTGGGGCTGGGCTATGTGGGGCTGCCTTTTGCGGTTGAAAAAGCCAAGGTGGGCTTCCAAGTCATAGGCATCGAACAGAACCCGGTGAAGGCGCAGAAAATTAATGACGGGCTGAACTATATTCTGGATGTGAAGGATGAAGAACTTAGGTTAATGGTACAACAGGGATTTTTGGAAGCCGTTACTGATTTTAAACGGATACCCGAGATGGATGTGGTGGTTGTGTGTGTACCTACCCCTCTGACGATTAATCTAACCCCCGATTTACAGTATATTATCAATGTCACCCAACAAATCACTCCCTTCTTGCGCAAAGGGCAGCTGGTTACCCTGGAGTCTACCACTTATCCCGGTACTACTGAAGAGGTGATGCTGCCTATCCTGGAAGTTTCGGGACTAAAACTGGAGGAAGATTTCTTTTTGGCCCACTCGCCGGAGCGGGTTGATCCCGGCAACCAGCGCTATACTACTAAAAATACCCATAAAGTGGTGGGGGGCGCAGGTCCGGAATCCCTGGCTGTGGCGCAAACCTTTTACAGCCAGACAATAGAGAGCGTTATCCCGGTTTCATGCGCTAAGGCTGCCGAGCTGACTAAAGTTTTTGAAAATACCTTCCGAGCCGTTAATATTGCTCTGGTTAATGAGTTAACCCTCTTGTGTGATCGGATGAATCTTAATGTCTGGGAAGTGTTAAATGCAGCGTTTACCAAGCCTTTTGGAATTATGCCCTTCTTTCCCGGCCCGGGAGTAGGCGGACACTGTATACCTCTTGATCCTCATTACCTGGAATGGAAAGCCAAGGAGTTGAATTTCAATACCCATTTCATTGCCCTAGCCGGTGAAATTAACCGCAAAATGCCTGAATACGTTCGGGATAAAGCCCTGCGCATTTTGAACCGGGCTGGAATTGCTGCGTCCAGGGCGAAGATACTGGTTATCGGGATTGCTTATAAAAAGGATATAGAAGATGAGAGGGAATCACCTGCCCTGGAAGTAATAAAGCTCCTCCAGGCTGAAAGCTGCCATATTCGCTATCATGACCCTTTCATTCCGGTTTGCAATCAGCACGGTGTGCAAATGGAATCCAGTCCCTTGACCGGAAAGATACTCGAAGAGGCTGATTTAGTCATTATAGCTACTGACCACAGCAGTATTAACTACCAGTGGCTGGTAAATCATGCCCAAATGGTGTTCGACACCAGGAATGCCACCCAAACCGTTACTAATGGCAGAGATAAAATTACTCTGCTTTAAATAAGACTGGAGATGAAGCCATTGGAGAACAACTATTTTGTTCACGAATCTTCATTTATAGACGAAGGTACACACATCGGGGCTGGCTCGAAGATCTGGCATTTCTGCCATCTGATGACCGGATGCAGGGTAGGCAAGCAATGCAATATCGGGCAAAACGTTGTCATTTCACCTGGTGTGATATTGGGCGACGGGGTCAAGGTGCAGAATAATGTCTCCATATATAGTGGGGTGATTTGTGAAGACGATGTGTTCTTAGGGCCCTCCATGGTCTTCACTAATGTTATTAACCCCCGGGCTTTCATCGAACGTAAAGCTGAGTTCAAAACGACTTTGATTCAAAAGGGCGCCAGCATTGGTGCCAATGCCACAGTTATTTGCGGAAATAGTATTGGCCGTTACGCTCTGGTAGGTGCCGGGTCGTTAGTCAGCCGCAATATCCCTGACTATGCGCTGGTCTATGGCAATCCCGCCCGTTTCCGGGGATGGGTCTGTCAGTGCGGTGAGAAGCTTGTTTTTGATAACGGAAAATCTGTTTGTAAAGCATGCCATCTAAGATATAAACAGCTCTGCGAGCTTAAAATCCGGGAGGATTTATGAATATGTTCATACCGATGCTCGACTTACCCCAGCAGTATAATCAGCTGCGGCAAGAGATCAATGCGGCTATGCAAAATGTTCTGGATAAGGGGGCCTACATCAACGGGCCCCAGGAACGCCAGTTTGAACAGCACATGGAGCAATTCCTGGGGGTGAAACATGCCCTAGGGGTTGCATCAGGTTCCGATGCTTTGCTGTTGTCACTAATGGCCTTGCCCATAAGGTCCGGCGATAAGGTAATAGTCCCTGCTTTCACTTTTTTCGCCACCGCCGGAGCCGTCAGCCGTTTGGGTGCCACCCCGGTATTTGTAGATATCGATCCTCTAACCTATAACCTGGACATTAACCAGGCAGAAGATTTGCTGCAAAATCAGCCCGATATTAAAGCTATAATACCGGTGCATGTTTTTGGTTTACCCTGTGATATGTTGCGTATTATGTCTCTGGCGGAGAAATATAACCTATATGTAATCGAAGACGCCTGTCAGGCCATCAATGCGGATGTGCAGTTGGTCTCGGACCATGAGGGGGGAAACGGGCCAACCGATCCCGGTTGTGCACCGGTAACAGCCAAAGCCGGAACCGTCGGCCACACCGGCTGTTTCTCAT
>JBAYYO010000160.1:0-5078 GCA_041672985.1 Syntrophomonas sp.
CTCCAGTCCTCGAATACCACCCACAAAGTCAATCCGCTTATCAGTGCGGGGGTCTTTAATTCCCAAAAGAGGCCCCAAAACATTATTCTGCAAGATGGAAACATCGAGCCGGGCAACAGGATCCGCTCCATCGTAAGTTCCTTCTCTGGCCTCCAATTGATACCATTGGCCTTGTATATACATTCCGAACTGATGCTTATGCAAAGGTTTATATGGTTCTGCCCCGGCATGTTTTTTAATAGAAAAACATGCGGCCAATCGGTCCATAAACTCAGCACCAGATAACCCGTGTAAATCCTGCACCACCCGATTATAGTCCATAATATACAGGTCCTGATCAGGAAATATAACCGCCAGGAAATAATTGAATTCCTCATCCCCACTGTAACCAGGTTTAGACTGACGGCGCATTTGCCCCACCCTTACGGCCGAGGCTGAGCGGTGGTGCCCATCGGCTATATACAGACATTTAACCTGCGCAAACAGGTGTACCAGTCTGTCTACGTCCCTTTTGTTCTCAATTACCCATACGATATGGCCAATACCATCCTCGGAGGTAATATTATAGAGGGGTTCTTTTATAACCCATTCAGCTACAATTGTGTTTATCTCCGCCCTGGCCGGGTAAGTCAAGAATATCGGGCCCGTATTGGCATCACAGTAATCGACATGGCGGGTGCGGTCAAGTTCTTTATCAGCCCTGGTAAGCTCATGTTTCTTGATAATATTGTTAAGGTAGTCATCAATAGAAGCACAGGCCACAATTCCGGTTTGCGTTCTGGCCCCCATTACCTGCCGGTAAATATAGAGACGGGCTTGCTCGTCTTCACGCAATACCCCACTTTCTATCATGGCCTGCAGATTTTCGCGAGCCTTTTCATAGACCCTGGGGTCATATAAATCAATGTCCGTCGCTAAATCAATCTCAGCCTTATCTACGTGTAAAAAAGAATAAGGGTTGTCCTTTACCATCTCTCGGGCTTCCTCACTGCTCATTACATCATAGGGAAGAGCTGCTACCCTGCCCGCCAGCTCGGGCACAGGCCTTATCGCCTGAAAAGGTCTTATAACTGCCATTGAATAATCCTCCTAATAACCCGGGGTTGTACCCCCACTTATTTTAATATGTCATCTATATTGCCCAGTAAATCTTTTATCTCGTCCAGAGTGCAATCACCCATGTGGTCGATACGGAAAGTCTTATCCTTCATCTTACCGTAGCCGTTGGAAATTTGGTAACCTCTGGCTCCCAGCTCTTTATTCAAAGCGCCCACGTCAATTCCTTTGGTGTTGCTTATAGTTGTAAGGGTATTGGACAAATACCTTTCATCGGCAAAAAGAGCAAATTCCCGGCGCGCCCAGGCCCGCACATATTCAGCCATTTCAATATGGCGGTTAAAACGGTTATCCAGCCCCTCCTGCATGATCCTATCCAACTGGTAGTCCAGCGCAAACATGTGGGACAGGGACGGTGTGGACGGATACTGGTAATCCTTTTTCTGCATATAGTCGTATATAGCCAGTAAATCCAGGTAATAACCACGGTTTTGGACCTGTTGGGCCCTCTCGATAGCTTTGCTGGAGAAGGAACAGATGGCCATTCCCGGCGGCAACCCCAATGCCTTTTGGGTAGAGGTAATACAAATATCCACCCCTAATTTATCAACCTCGATTTTAGTTCCGGCCATGGAGCTGACCGCATCCAGGCAATAAACTATTTCGGGATACTGCTTCACTACCCCGGCAATTTCCTCCACCGGATTCATCAGTCCTGTTGAGGTCTCATTGTGAGTTATGGTGAGCAAATCATATTGACCAGTCGACAACACCTCGTCGACCAGTTTCGGGGTTATAGCAGTACCCCATTCTACCTCATATAAATCAGCGGGGACATTATTGCCAACTGCCATTTCAAACCATCTCTTACCGAAGGCTCCCACCGAGAAAACAGCCGCCTTTTTTAATGTACAGGAACGCACTGCTCCTTCCATCAAGCCGCTGCCGGAGGAGGTGGATAGCAAAATAGCTTCGTTCGTATAAAAAAGCTTTCTTATTTTATCGCTGATTCCATGCTGCAGCAGAGATGCATCCTTACTGCGGTGCCCAATCATGGGGCGAGCCATTTGGGCCAGTACATCTGGTCTAACCTCTACGGGGCCAGGGATAAATAACTTTTTATGCACTATTCAACCCTCTTTCACTTTTATTAAAAAACAAATTACTGTTACATTTTAGCAAGTTCCCGCCACTTTCTCAATGAAACCGGAAGATTTACATCTGTTCAGGGTTCTTTGACTAAAACCAGTGGATATATTACCATAATGGTAAATATAGCCTGGATTGTAAAGGAGTTACCGTGAAGAATACTTTTTCATTACTATTTGTGTCACCAGAGATAGCGGCGAAATGGAGGTTAATATGAATACTAACCTGATCGACAAAGCCCGTACACTTATTAATGCCAATTATATTTCCACAACATTGAGTACAGTAAACAAGAATTACGATGTAAACATTGCGGTCATTACTATCCTGGAAATGATTGATGACGGCACCATAATATGTGCGCGTTTTGGAGCTGACAAAACTTATGCCAATTTGAAAGAAACGGGGAAAGGTGTATTTTTGGTACTAATAACTCCAGATAATAAAACCAAGGATGGGGTGAGAGTGTATGTTGAACTGGTGGACGACCAGCAGGAAGGTGAATACTATGATCGTATTAAAGCCCGGCTGGAAGAGACCGCTTATTCTGCTTTTCCGTTAAAGAACTGTCTGGTATTCAGAATAGTCGATATACTGCCGGTCTCAATGTTAAAAAAGTAAATAACACAAGGGAACGTAAGCGTCATCGATATTGTGAAAAAAGCGAGCCCCTATTAATATGAGGACACTTCTATGCTCCGGCTTCAAAAGATATTCCAACCAGCGTATAAAGCAAGGGACGGCCAGGATTTTACAATCTTGCCGTCCCTATCTCTTTTATCCTGTTATCCTGGCAGCTTAGCTGCCCAATTGCTGCATTTGCTCTGGGGAAGGATGGTTGGGAATTACGGCTATTTTCTCCCCGTTATATTCAAATACAATCTGGTCATCATTGGTTATTTCACCAATCACCGCTGCAGCAACATCATTCTTGCTGCGAATCAGTGCTAAAACTTCATCAACATCGGCCGGTTCTACTTGCAGTAACATGCGTGCCTGGGTCTCACAAATCAAAATCTCTTCAGGAGTAATCTCGGCAACTCTCACCGGAACAGCCGCCAGATCTACTTTTGCCCCCAGGCCTCCAAATCGAGCCGTTTCACACACCGCCGCACCAATACCAGCCGCGCCCAAATCGGAACAGGCTTTGATTTTATTGGTGGCAAAGGCAGCCAGAGTAGCATCCATAGCCATTCGTTCTTCCTTAAACAATGCAATGGCTGGTTGCATAGTATCAACCAACCCTGCTCTATACAGAGTATCGTTGCCATCAGTACCGGTCTCCCCGATTATAATAATCTTATCTCCAGCTGATTTAGCCGGTTTAGTTAAAGGCTGGTCCGTAACCTGCCTGCCAATAACCGATACCACTACCGCAGGAACTATGTCACTAAAGGAAGTGGAAAACCCTCCCCCCACTACAAAGACCTCCATAGTCTCACACATATCTGCTATTCCTTTTAGCATCAGGTTAATTCTATCCTGACTGGTCATAACCTGACATTTTCCACAGGTACATTCTCCATCGAAACCACACTGTCCGACTATTACCTCCTGGTCCAGGGGGCGAGTGCCAATAAAATCAAGCAGAAAGATAGGCCTGGCACCCATGGCAACAATATCTCTCATCGCACCGCCAGCTCCAGTAGCGGCACTATCATAGGGACGCGGAACACATGGGGAACAATGGCTTTCCATCTTGGCTACTACCATACAGTCAGAACCCGGCATCTTAAATACCGCCGCATCATCATTAGCATCAGGCCCGACTAACAGCGCTGCTGGCCAAGTTTGTCCAACCTTCTCATTGAGCTTCTTAAAAACGCCGAAATCAATGGCCTTATCAATGTTATGGTGCAAGTGGACAAAGAGCGCGTGCATGAGGGCCTTTTCAATTTTATTCATTCTTAATGTCCTCCTATCTAAATATAGTTAACCTATTGAGGGACAGGGGGACAGGTTTAGTGTCCCCTTGTCCCCAGGACGTACTCGTGATTTGAGGGGACACTAAACCTGTCCCCTTGTCCCCTTTACTCGCTGAGGATTTCTGCTCCATCCTCAGTAACGCGTACTGTGTGCTCCCATTGAGCAGACAGGGATCCGTCACTGGTGACAGTTGTCCAACCATCTGCCAGGCGCTTACACTTATAGCCGCCGGCATTGATCATGGGCTCAATTGTGAATACCATATTGGGAACCAACACCATTCCACATTCACGCTCACCGTAATGTTGAACAAAAGGCTCCTCATGAAAATCGAGCCCTACACCATGCCCGCCGTAATCTTGAACGACTGAATATCCATGGCTATTCGCATACTGTTCTATGACATACCCAATATCCCCTATCCGGTTGAAAGGCTTTACCTGCTCTATCCCCAAGTACAGGCATTCTCGGGCAACTTGAACCAGGTCCCGGGCCTGCTCGGAGGGATTACCGATCAGGAACATACGGCTGACATCACCATAATAACCGTTCAAAATGGTGGTAACATCCACATTAACAATATCCCCATCGCGCAATATGGTATCATCAGGAATGCCATGGCAAACTACATTATTAAGAGAGGTACAAACACTGCAGGGAAAACCTTCATAATTCAAAGGGGCAGGCAGTGCACCGTGCCTAATCGTATGCTCATGCACCCAGTGGTCAATCTCACTGGTTGTGATCCCAGCTTCAATCCTTTTTGCAACCATATCCAAAATGTTATTACTAAGCTGACAGGCCCTCCGAATTCCAGCAATCTGCTCTTCTGTCTTAATCAGACTTCTCGGGGGCACCGGGCAGCCTGCCCTTTCCATTTCCTCCAGTCTGGTATCCTGTTCCAAATGGCATTTTTTATACTTCGTACCGCTTCCACACCAGCATGG
>JBAYYO010000161.1:0-5078 GCA_041672985.1 Syntrophomonas sp.
TATACGGTTGACATTCCACCTTCCCCGACGATTTCGATTAACTCATAACGACCACCTAATGTTGTACCGTTCAAATTCTGTACCTCCTAATTAAACGGATAAGAGCACAATCGTAATATTATCATATCCACCTTTACCCATGGCCAGGTCCAACAATGCCTGGGCAGTTGCCTGGGGTTCCCGGGCAGACTTAAGGTGTTCATAAATCTCATTTTCGCTGACTAAATCGGTTAATCCATCTGTACAAATCAGAACCCAGTCACCGACCGTTATCTCTTCCTGATAAATATCGACCTCTACTTTACTTTCTACTCCAACAGCTCTCGTTAATACATGATTATATACATTGGTTTGCTGATTCTCGTTCTTAAGTAATCCATCGGTTAACATCTGTTCTGCTAGAGTATGATCACGGGTAATCTTCTTTAACCTGCCATCCTTCTTATAATGAAATAAGCTGCTGTCTCCGACATGGGCTACGAGCATATTTCCATTCTCAATCACGGCGGCAGTCAGAGTAGTCCCCATTTCAAATAGGGACTCATCAGACCTGCCCTGCGCATAAACGGCCTCATTAGCCATTTGTACAGCGTTACGCAGGCTGGGAATTATTTCTGCAAAGGTGGTGAAAGACAGATATTTTTGCATCGTTTCTACGGCCAACCGGGAAGCTACGTTTCCACCCTTATGCCCACCCATTCCATCACATACTATGAAGAAGGATAGTTCTTCATTAATGCAATAATAATCTTCATTTCTTTTCCTGCGCAATCCAATGTCGGTAATAGCTGCAACCTTCATAACACACCTCGATAGCTTTGATTCCCATGCTGCTTTCTAGCGTTCTCTTTTGGCACTCAATTGACCGCATGCTGCTTCAATGTCCGAACCTCTTTCTTCCCGAAGAGTAACATTCAAACCACCGTCCACCAAAGAGTTATAAAATTGTTTTATCTTGGCGGAAGAAGGCTTTTTAAATTCCAAACCACTAACTTCATTATAAGGAATAAGGTTAACGTTCGCCAGCAAAGGTTTGATTAAATTAATCATCGCGGCAGCATCCCCTGCACTTATATTCACTCCATCCAGCATTATATATTCAAAGGTTACCCTGCGTTTACTCTGCTGAATGTAGCTCTGCACTGAATCCATCAACAGCTCTAAAGGGTATTTACCGTTAAGCGGAATTAATTGATCCCTCAATTCATTGTTGCAGGCGTGCAGCGATATCGCCAGAGTGACCTGCAGGTCTTCGTGGGCCAGTCGCTCTATACCCTTTACTTCTCCAGATGTGGATATGGTGATGTGTCTCTGCCCAATATTTATGCCTTTTTGATCGTTAAGGATGTAGATGGATTTAATCATTTCGTCATAATTTAACATGGGTTCTCCCATTCCCATATAGACTATATTAGTGATCAAATGTTCTCCATTTGACTTTAATCTCCTGGCTAATTCCCGCCTGGAACCCAAAACTTGCCCGGCCATTTCATAGGCTTTAAGATTGCGTTGAAAACCGGAAAGTCCCGTGGCACAAAAGCGGCAACCTACCGGACAGCCCACCTGAGTGGAAATGCACAGTGAATAATTAGTATTTTTGTCCTTGCTCTGGGGAAGAACCACCGTTTCTACTTTCTTTTTGTCTTTCATTTCAAACAGGAATTTACGGGTCCCGTCCTTGGATACACGCTGTTTAAGAACCCGGGGTATCGATATCTCCGCCACTTCATCTAATCTTGCCCTTAAATCTTTTGGTATATCACTCATATCATAAAATGAACTTACTTGCTTGCGATATATCCAGGTATAAACTTGACTGGCCCGGAAGCGGGGTTCACCTAGTGAAAGCAAATATCCTTCCAGTTCCTTGATGTCCATACCTAAAAGTTCGGTTTTATTGTCTATATCCATTTTTATTAGCTTTCGATCCTCCTCATCCTTGCGTAAAACATACCATCGGTTTCGTACTTGCCTGGTAATACTGTTAACATCCCCTGTTCAGCACTTTCTGTATCCAATCCATCCAAAGGGAAATAACTAATCTCTTGAGTAAAACCTTCCCGAATAAAGTTAGGGTTTCGTTGCAAAAACTCCATAATGATAGCTTCGTTTTCAGCGCGATTGATTGTACAGGTGGAATATACCAGCCTGCCCCCTGGTCTAACGAGTTGACCAGCCTTGTGGAGCATACGGGATTGTAATTCCTGTAAATCGCTGATAACATCAGGGGTTTTCTTCCAACGAGAATCGGCCCGACGATTTAAAACGCCCAGGCCTGAGCAGGGAGCATCCAGTAAAACGCCATCCGCCCATGGCTGGCCTTCTGGCAGGGAGAGAATATCCTGCAGATGTCCTATAACGATAGATATCCCTAAACGGGCACAATTAGATGTAAGTAAATCAATTTTATGTTTATGAATATCATAGGCATCAATATGGCCCGAATTATTCATTAATTCTGCCATAAAGCTTGTTTTCCCCCCTACCCCACAACAGAGATCAACAATTTGCTCACCTGCTTGAGGATTTAGTATGGAAACAGCCAGCATGGAAGCTTCATTCTGTACATAAAATCGCCCTTGTTGATAGGTATTTGAATCCTGCAAGCTCTCATGCATACTCTTAATTAACAATCCCCATGGGCTTCGAGAGCTGGCCAGGCAACAAATTCCTTCCCGGGTTAAGTCTTCAATCAACTCTTCTCGATTTCCTGATAATTGATTATTGCGCAAAAAGACCGTCGGCCTCCGGTTGAAATATGCCAGCATATCCTGCACAAGTTGGAGATCATATTCCACCAGCCATCTTTCTATCAACCATTCCGGTTGAGAATAATAGACTGAGAAATATGTAACGATATCTTTTGGATCTGGATATTTTATAGAATCTCGATTTCTGGCTATATTACGCAAGACTCCATTGACTACCGCACCCAGCCCGGGACCGACTTTATTACGGGTTAACACCACCGCGCTATTTATACTTGCATAGTCAGGTATTTTTTCCATAAACAGCATCTGATAGAGGGAAATTCGCAATATGTTTCTCAACCAGGGATTCTGCTTATCAATTGGTTTGCGCAAAAAAAGATTAAGCACCCAATCCAGGTGCTTTAACATTCTTACGGTCCCATTTACGATCTCAGTCACTAGATGCCTGTCATCTGATGCTAAGTCTGAATTTCTTAAATATCTATCCAGCAGGATATTAGTATAAGCGCCCTTTTCCAAAACATTGTAAACTACTAGTAGTGAGAGTTTACGCGGATCGTTTTCCCTCTTTTGATTTTTATACTTTTGCATAAAGAATATTCCTACCTGATCTTTCATTGAATTTATTCATCACGACTCCCCATAAATATCATTACATAATAGAGTAAATTGGCAACGGCAGCCAAGGTTGCTGCCACGTAAGTAAAGGCAGCGGCACCTAGAACTTTTTTGACCATAGGGACCTCATCATTACTAACCAGTCCCGCTTCTGATAGTTGCACAACTGCTCTATGAGATGCATTTAATTCAACCGGCAAGGTCACAAGGTGAAACAACACTACGGCCGAAAACAGGACTATACCAATCATCATTAAATTCGCGCTTTGCATTAACATCCCCACCAGTAAAATAGGAAATGAGGCCGACGAAGCGAAATTAGTTATCGGCACGATCGTATGACGCAGCTGTAGAGGACCGTACTGCTCATTGTGTTGTATAGCGTGCCCTACTTCATGGGCTGCCACGCCGATGGCAGCGATTGAATTACTCCCATAGACCGTCTCGGATAGATTTAGAGTATAGTTGCGGGGATCATAATTATCGGTAAGATCGCCCGCAATAGGATGAATCGAAACTTTGCCCCACATACCATTTCTCTGCAGCAGTGTTGAAGCAGCATCTGCTCCAGTGGTGCCACGGCTTGACCTTACTTGAGAATATTTTTTATATGTCGATTTTACTTTAAATGACGCGTACATTGAAATTAGAAGAGCAGGTATAATAAAAATTAAGTAACCCATTGAGTTATCCTCCTTCACAAATAGTCTTTAATGCTTGTTCAACCTTATCAAGGTCTACATTGGTATTAATACAGGGACCATTGGGTCTGCAATTTAAAACCCCAATAACTGGAATCTCACTGGCATCTTGTATTCCCATGGAAAGGTCCCTTTCGCAAGCTACCGCAACAACTCCCCGAGGTTTAATTTCTTCAATATATTTTCGAGCCAGGGTACCACCGGTGGCCACTTTAACAACTGCATGGTATTTTTCTCCCAGGTCTATTAGATCGCAAACGCTGCATTTATGACATCGTTTACAGTTACTGATATCCGCAGTAATCTTATGGGGGCATTCCGAATCCTGCAAACAATGCGGCAATAAAATCATAACTTGCCGTCCATCCAATAATAACTTCTTTGATTTTACCAGATTATTGTTTACAGCAATATAAGAACGGAGTATCTTTTCTTTACTGATTCCAGCTATCTTGCCTGTTATTAGCGTAACGGGGAATAATATCTCGTTAGCAATACGCGTAAAGTTTTCTAGAGACGGTATACTTTTTGACTTGATAATCATTACGACGATCGCCAGTACTCCTGTACCGACTAGAATGAAAATTGCTCCCAGGGCAGCAATAATTATCGTAAGCAGTATCTTTCCTAATATAAAATTTCTATTTTGAATCAGGTACCAAATAGCTCCTGCCAATAATGCTACAATTAGCATGCTCCCCACTAGAAGTCCTATATAAACACGTTTTTTAGTCTCCACTTCAAAATCCCCCTAGGAGAGGATATCTCCTGGCGCTAAATCAAAGCCTTTTATAAAATCGCGACTGGCAATCCTTTTCTTTCCTTCTCTCTGAACTTCCAATATTTCCAGAACACCTTTTCCGGTTTGAACTGCAAACCCTGCGGCGGTTATTTTCGTAATCTGAGCAGCTACTCCTGTGGCGTCCTGGTTAATTAAACGGCATTTAAATATCTTAAACCGGTTTCCATTAAATGAAGTATAGGCGGCGGGTTGAGGGCTTAAAGCTCTAATGCGATTATTTATAGCTGCCGCGTCGTCATTCCAATC
>JBAYYO010000162.1:0-5055 GCA_041672985.1 Syntrophomonas sp.
GGTTGCTGATCATGTTTTTCAGTATTTGGTTGGCATTGCTCCATTTGGCTAGGCCAACGGGTTAAAAATATCGTCTGTTAATATGATCTCGGCATAGTTTTCAGAGGGGAAATGATGATCAAACGGGATAAGCCGCAATTCGGTGTCTCTAATATTGAAATTTTTATTAACTTAATCGAATAAAATTATGAAAGGCCACAAACTATTTTATATTAAGTGGGCACAGTTCTTTACACCTTTCACAGTGCTCTGTGTTCTTTCCGAACACGCAGGTATTTGCTTTAGCTCTATTTTGTACAATTTCCATATCCATTTCTGTATCCTCCAAATTGTGAATATCAATGATATGAGCCGCTATTCTTGCAGCTTTTATTGATTCAATAGTAGATTCTATTGTAGGACGTCCCCCTGTATGTTCTTCTCGTGTTACGGTCGCTAAAATATTAGCACACCCCTCTAAGCCCATAATAACCGCTCCTATGGCACTAGAAACATGATCCATACCAAATGCTATCTCAGTAGGGATTGGGCCCAAAGGCATGACCGGAAACCCTGCGCTTTTCAATACTGCCGATATCTTCATAATATCCTTCGGCCTTGCATGCCCTGGAGATTCTACAATTACACCTACATTATTCTGTGAAATCAGCTCAGCTATTAATATTTGCTCCTCAATTTCCATTCTTTGTGCTTTATCATTACTGTCAAATATATTAGCTGACCGAAAAGTAGTTCCTATACTCAGTACTACTCCAAATTTTCGCGCATAAGAGATAATCTGGGGCAGTATTTTTAGATAAACATTTTCCTCTTTAAACTCCCCTGCAATTAGATCCTTAACTACTATTCCGCCACCACGTGAAGTAATTGGTACAATTCTTTTTTTTGCTTCTTCAAAGATTTCCTTGTTTGCGGTGGGATGAATTGTAATCAGACCAACTCCATACTCCATTTGTTCAACTACTATTTCCAATAGTTCATTTTCATCAACTATTCCATTATTATTTTTCGCTAAATATATTGGTAATGTAGCAGATACAAACGGAGTTTCTTTAATTACTTTATACCAAAGTGCTTCACTTCTTTTTATTTTCTTTGTACTTAGATCAGAAATTAGATCAGGGCCTTCCTTCATACAAGAAATGCGAATAATCTTTTTTAGTTCATATTCGTACTCCGAAGTATCATTAAGCCCAATTAAGCTATTGATCAAAGTTCTTCTTCCATAGCCAGCCTCTAAAAATTCACCGTTTTTCTTTAGTTTTGCAATGTGCTTGTTATTATTTTCAATTATTATTTCAGGAGTTTCATCAGGCACTTAAATATATCCTCCGTTGATACTACACCAGTTAATAACTTATTATGATATTCATTATCTGCTTCCTTAATCTTATTCATGATAGAATCATTTTTTATAATCTGTTGTATTACATCATTTTTCCTATCATCAGAAGCCACAACAGCGGGTATTATGATGCAATTTCTATTTATTGCCACCTCTACTTCCGCCTCTGTACCGCTTCTACCACTAAATACTACAACAACTTGAGTAGAATTTAATAACTTGGCTCTATACTTCTTTAATACTGGCAATAGAGATAAATCATTAGAAAACTTAGGGTTTGCTGCATAAGGATTTGGGAAAATCCGCATCCTATCATTAACATCAAATTTGTTTGCTATGCATTTCTCTAAAAATGCAGAAACTGCATATGCGCCTACTCCAGAGGACTGCCCACTGATAAGAATAATGTCCTTCTCCTCTGCTAATTTCACGCCCAGTTCCCTTGCAGCTTCTTTCCCAAATTCATGTGATCCGGTAATATATACTGTTTTTCCCCTAGAATATTGACTTATCGATTCTAATATATCTTTTAATTCATCGTGATCATCAATTAACAAAGTCGAAATACCTAGTCTCTTTAAATCCGTACACCATAGTTCTTGTCGTTTTACTTTTTCTCTACACTTAATAGGATCATCATATTTAGCCCTTTTAAGTATTAAATAATGCTCTTGCGTTGATTTCTCACTCATTCTCCTAGCTGCTACCATTATGTTTCTTATGTTGGGGTCTCTGTAACTATATCCTATGAACAAAAATGATTTTTTAAGCAGATCATTACATAACCGTTGAGAGGTTGCTGGTTTGTTCACCAAAAAGTCTTCATAATCTTCTTGAGTTATAGTAATTTCATTATGATGAGATCTTGAAATACATCCATGCATCTTAATAATCTCAATTTCTGAGTTATTATAATTTCTTGAGATCGCATCATCATTTACCTTAATGTCAACAAGGAACTCTAGAAATGCGTCCTCCAAAAGGGTATCATAGTTAGTAGTCCATACAGTAGACAATTTCGTAGTTGCAAGAGCCTTATGATAATCATTTGTAGGAATTTTTTTATTAAAAGCTTTAGCTATTTGATTTATCAGTGGACCTCGGTTTCCAGAATATTGGTTAACGATATATTGTGCTATCAGAGGTAAATCGTCATTTTCATCATCTATTTTTATATCAAGTTCATTTGTTAGAGGCTCTAAAAGCTTAACCCAACTGATCTCAGTAGATTCATAGGATATCCCACTTCCAACAAAAATTGCACCACAATCGTTTTTTAAAGCTTCCGCAACTCGGTCTATTAAAGTCTCTTTTTTCATCCGTTCAATCCCCCTCGATCGGAAAAACAGATAAACCGGCGTTTATGTATTTTAGAAAGCTAAATTGTATATTATTATTGTTTTTTGAATCACCTGCAGATACTATTTTCCAATTTTCTTCTTTATCTAGATTAGTAAAATATTTGTCTGCCTCATATGTTTGCTCTATCCTGGTAACATAAGCATCTGTGCAGTATTGCAAAAGCTGAGTATATATTGACTCCCCGCCTATTACAAATACGTCATCCAAATTATATTTTTCTAGTTCTAAGAATAGTTCAGTAAGGGTACGACATACGATAACTTTCTCGTTCTTAAAATTCTCATTCTTACTAAGTACAATATTTGTTCTATCCTTCAGAGGTTCATTACCTGGTAATGATTCAAATGTTTCTCTCCCCATTACCACGACCTTACCTAGAGTCATCTGCTTAAAAAACTTCATATCCTCTGGAATTCGTTCCAGTAATTTGCCTCTATATCCAATTCCCCAATTCAAATCAACAGCAACGATAGCGTTCATTCTGCTCTCCTTTTCAAATAGCAACAGGAATATTATTAATCTGTGCACCGCTTTGATAACCCTCTATTATGAAATCCTCAACATTAAAATCGTAGAAGTCCTTTTTATCCGGGTTAATCAATAGCTTTGGCGCTGGATATGGAGTCCTTTGGATTAGCTCTTCAATCAAAGGTATATGTCTATCGTATATATGTGCATCCGCAATGACATGCACAAGTTCTCCCACCTCAAAATTATTTACTTGTGCCAGCATATGTACAAGAATTGCATACTGAGTTACATTCCAGTTATTTGCAACTAAAACATCTTGTGAACGTTGATTAAGTATTGCATTAAGTTTCCTGCCAGTAACATTAAAGGTCATACTATACGCACAAGGATATAAGTTCATTTCATGTAAGTCACTATGGTTGTACAGATTAGCTATAATCCGTCTGCTATATGGATTATGCTTTAAATCATATAAGACCCTGTCAACCTGATCAAATTCCCCTTCATGGTACTCATGCTTAACACCTAATTGATACCCGTATGCCTTTCCTATTGAACCTTCTTGATCAGTCCAACTATCCCAAATATGACTGTTAAGTTCCTTAACATTATTTGATTTCTTTTGCCATATCCAGAGTAACTCATCAATTGAAGCTGTTAAGTTTGTTGGTCTTAGTGTAAGTATTGGAAATTCTTCTACAAGATCATATCTGTTAACAACAGCAAACTTCTTAATCGTATGAGCGGGGGTACCATCAGCCCACTTAGCTCTTACATTTTCCCCTTCAGAAGATACTCCATTTTCAAGAATATCCTGGCACATGGTAATAAAAATATTATCAGCTTTACTCATAATAACCCTCACTTAACGTTAATATTTTATAATTGGCAGATATTAAGCATATTTTCGATTTGCTTTCTTGTTTTTGAAGCACTTACTGTTACCTGGGTAACTCATCAGGGCTATACTCAAACGCATTACATAAAGCATCTAAAGCCACCAATTTAATCCCTGTTTGGTCTTCACATACAAGTCTCAAAATTTAAAGTTAATTTACTATATAAGTCAATTCGGGTATCCTGATAATAATTTTAGCAGACTATTGCACTCAATTGCCATGATTTGCTCCAGACAGGAAGAAATCAATTTAACAAGCTTACGTCTATATGGGCTTTGCTGGCAACCATTCGTTTTAATCTCTGTTTATCCGCCCCAAAAGATTACTATTTGTCACGCCCGGTCCAGAATACCATATTTATTTCTAATCCTGATAAGTATTTTTTCCAGTGAGTCCGCAAATAAAGCTATAAAAACTACGTTGGACAGCCCATGCAGTAAATCCATAAAGAAGCTGGCACCGTAGGCCAGCAAAATTCCAGCCCAAGATACGGAGTCAATATAAGATACCAGATACCACAAGTTCATGATCCATCCAAACATTATGCCAGCTATAAATCCAAAGATCATTTTCGCTGCTTTACTATGATTCCGCTTGTAAAATAGCAATCCGGCTGTGAGGCCCATCAATCCCCAGGCCAACATTTGCCAAAGTGTCCAGGGACCCTGGCCAAGAAACAGATTAGACACAAATGCGGACAGCATTCCCACCATCAGACCAGTGCGCCACCCAAAAACCACAGCGGTACAGATAACGATAAACGAAACCGGTTGAATGCTGGGCAGAGGGGCAAAGATAGTCCGCCCCACAGCCGCAATGGCAGCCAGTGCTGCCATAATGATTATTTCTTCCGCATCCAGTTTTCTATGGGTGACAAATGCCATGAGGCTCATAAACATGAGCACCCACAGGCAATAACTTAAGGCCATATAAAGTTGATAGTGATACAGGTAAACAGACAGCAGCAAAAATGCTCCT
>JBAYYO010000163.1:0-5002 GCA_041672985.1 Syntrophomonas sp.
TACCCAATGTTCAAGGAAATGTAATCAATGGTTCCTATAATAATGATGCTGATCACAGCCGATATTTTAGTGATCTGTTCAGTCAATATGTTTTCTATATTTGGCTATTAGGGGTATTTATAGCATTTGCAGTAAACCTAAACGGATATACTCGCTTCTCAAAACACCTAAAACAAGCCAACCGGCCAGCTGCTGATGAGGACAGCAGAGTACTGGCCACTTTATTGAAGGGACGAAAAAATGTGCGATTGGCGCGCAACCCTTTCGCTGCCACCCCTATGCTAATCGGAATCCTAAGACCCTTAATCATTATCCCCGACATTAGCTTTACTGAAAAACAGCTTAAAAATATTTTACTGCATGAGGTCGTTCATTTAATACGTTTTGATGTCGGAATTAAATGGCTGACGATGATAGCTGTATCGCTGCATTGGTTTAATCCACTGGTGTATTTTATCAAAAGGGAAATCAATCATGCCTGTGAACTCTCCTGCGATGAAGCAGTTATAAGAAACCTTAATGCTGAGGAAAAACAATCTTACGGTGATACATTAATATCGGTAGTATCAGATAACAAATACCCTATTGGCACATTGCAGGCTACTATGAGTGAAGAAAAAGAAACCCTTAAGGAAAGGCTGGTGGCAATTATGAAGTATAGTGAAAAGTCCAAGGCTATTATGCTAATGTCAATAGTGCTGGTAGTTGCGGTAATCGGTGGTGCGGTGGTGTTAGGCGGATGTACTGGTAAAACCGGACTTAATGTTTCTAACGAGCAGGAACAGCTCATGGATAATTTTTATCAATCGGTAAATTATGATCCCGGCCAAGATTTATTAAGCTTCACCATACCTGAAACAATACCAGAAGACCATAAGTTCTATCTCCACGTTAGCGGACGTATGTTCATGGGTGATAAAAATAATGGAAATGGGATGAGCATTCATGCTTTTGATGAAGAAAGTCAAAACTACAGCTGGGAAAATGGAAAAACCTATACCTACCCATTACAATCTGAAAGCTTGGATGATTGCATGTTAGTCTTTGGTTTAATAGATGTGAATAATCAGGAGCTTTTCTATACTATCCATATTTCTCCTGATGGGAAAAAAAGCATTGATAACACATATAAATTACTTGGTTTTATAAAGAGTTATGATGAGAAAACCAGGGTGTTAACTTTTGACGAGATAGAATGGGTGCTGCAACAGGATACCAAAAGAGTAGGGGAGTTAGGGCTAAATGCTGACTTGGATTTCCCCAATGGCTATTATATTTACAATGAATCCGAGCAGGAAAATAGCTTAAAGGTTGCCGACGATGTCAAGGTATATATAGTCAACTGGAGCGATTTGGCGAATCCATCATTAACGGATGTAAATGGGTTTACTAAACGCATGGCGGAATATGAAGCCCCCTACCGTTTGACAATTAAAGACAGTGTTATTGTTGAGATATTAGAACAATATAGACCCTAAACTTATTAAGCACATAAAATATTTCCGTGTTGTCAGGGGAATGGCAGATAGTGTGAAAACTATTTTGAACTATTAAGTTTCCATGGTGATATTTTATAAAATGTTATTAAACAAAATAGGAGAATGAGCAACTCATTCGGGTTTGCATTTGAGGGCTATGCAGTTATTTCTTCTGACAGCATAGAAACAGCGGTGGATGACATCGTTAATGAAACCATTGAGTTTGAAGGTACCGGAAGATTATACTATAGAAACAATTAAATATATCTATAATTATAATGACAAATTTATTGATATAGCATAGAATGTTATGGAGAATAGGTTAAACGCTAATTTCAGACTATCGTTCAAAGGAGTTGATACTATGCTTCATAATATATCTATTGGTGGGGTTATGAGTTCCCTGGTATCCATATCACGATTTAATAAAGGGGAAGCCAATAAAATATTTGAGGAAGTACGGGAGACTGGGTTTAAAATTGTTTTAAAAAACAATACTCCCACTTGTGTTCTTCTTACTCCTGAAGCTTATGAAGGGATGCTTGAAACGATTGAAAACTACCGCCTTTTGGTAGAAGCTACCAACCGTATGACTAAGGCTGAAGCAAAGGATTTCATTTCATCTGACCAGGCTATGCAGGAACTTGGCATCAATGAAGAAGATTTAGATGATGCAGATGTGGAATTTGAATAAGATGTGGCAGGTAGAATATTTAAGAGACGCTGTTGACGACATAAAGCAACTAGATCACGCACAGCGAGTGCAGGTGATAAAAGCAATTAATAAAGTTGCGGTTAATCCATTGGCACAGGCAGAGGGGGGCTATGGAAAGCCCCTTGGAAATAAAGGAATCACAAATTTAGCCGGTTTCTGCAAGATTAAGCTGCTGAAACTAGGTATTAGAGTAGTTTACAAGCTGGTTCGTGAAGATAATGTAATGAAAATAATCGTTGTTTCTGCCAGGGCTGACGATGAGGTATATCGATTAGCCGAAAAACGCAAGAAGAACGATAGTTAAAGTGAAAAGCCAATAAACACTGCTGAGAAAACCAAATATAGATAACGAACAACGTCCGACATGCACGGGCGTATATATTTTGGAGAGGACTGATAAATTGAAACAAGGAGTCACAATCGAGCATGACCGTCCGCGAACCCTTCGCTACGGCAGAGAACGTATTTTACTTTTTGTTTTGGTATAATAAATCCTTTAACTTGTGCATTGGTAAGGCCTGTAACAACTAGCCGTAAACATGCACTATTGGGTAATGTTCTCCATTAGCGATTATGTTAATAAAAGAACTAACCTATCCGTACACTACTACTGCAAGATACACTAACATTAAACCGTAAAACTATCCAGGAGGTGTTTACATAATGAAACGAATCTTATCAACCTTATTCCTGGCGATAATTCTGATAGCCAGCCAACCCTTAATTGCTCCGGCTCAGGGGCAAGAAACCGTATCAGTAATAATCGACGGCTTAACTTTAAACCTCGATGTTTTGCCGGTTATTCAGGACGGCCGTACCCTGGTGCCCTTTAGGGCCATAGCGGAGGCCATGAACATAGATGTAAGCTGGGATAATCAAACTCGCACCGTAAACGGAACCGATGGCAGTACAACGGTTCGTTTGCAGATTGATAATTGTACTGCCTATCGTAATAATATTCCTATGGCACTAGATGTCGCACCACAAATAATAGAGGGGCGCACCCTGATTCCATTACGCTTTTTCAGTGAAGCCTTCAATTGTCAGGTTGGATGGGATAGTGCCATATATCAAGTAAGCATCATTTCTCCCCCTAAAGCCATGACGGTCATAGGCTTCTATGCCCTGGGTGACAGCCAAACCAGCAGTTGGACCAACCTCTTTGGACAGGCCTATCCCACCACGGCTCCAGGTAACACTGATGTAATATCTGAACTGGCCTTGGGCTGGTACAGTATTGATAAACAGGGTAACCTGCTGGATAAAAGCCGCACTGGGTGGCAACGTCCGGACGGCTGGGAAAAGGTGCTAAATAGTGCTAAACAGTATAAACTGCCAGGCGAAATGGTAATCCATGTGACCGATGGCGATGGTACTATTTCCTCCCTGTTAAATGACCCCACAGCCATGGCTCGAACGGTAAAAGCTATCAGCGAGGAAGCCCGGCAGTACAGTGGTGTCAACCTGGACTTCGAGGGTCTGGGCTATAAGGACAGTGGGGAACAGCTCCAACAGGTACAGCAGAGATTCACTAACTTTGTCAACTTACTCGGTCAGGAGTTGAAGACTAACCGTAATGGACTCACTCTCACCCTGCACGCCCCCAACAGCGCATATCCTGGTTACGACTACCAGGCCCTGGGGCAAATCGCTGACCGTATCATTATCATGGCCTATGACTACGGTGCAAAGCCCGAGCCCATAAGCCAGGTAAAACAGGCGGTGGAAATGGTCTGTGACTCTGTCCCTGCCAATAAACTGGTCCTGGGCATTTCAGCCCCCAGCGAAACCGCCGCAAGCATCGCCACCAAAGTGGGGATTGCTAAACGCTATAACCTCAACGGTGTTGCGTTATGGAGATTAGGGGTGATAAATGATGGTATGTGGCAGACATTAAGAGATAGTCTAACAAAATCGGCAACAGTAACCGCGTAAATGTCTATTACAGGTAATTCAGAAAGGAAGATTAATAATGAAGCGACTTTTAATGTCTAGTATGGTATTACTATTAATGCTTTTTACTGTAAGCACAGGCGTTTTCGCAAATACTGATTATGATGCTCGTGAAAAATTAAGGAATGAAGGGGTCTGGTTGACTCCAGAAGAAAGCGCACAGCAGAAAGCTGAATTAGATAGCATGTTAGATTTGTTAGACAACTCAGCAAATACGCTGGATAGTTTGGCTACCCTTCCATTGACGGTGCAAATAAACGGTTGGGCGGTTAATGCTCCGGCTGATATGAATGTAATAGAAGGCCAGGTGATGGTCCCCTTGAGCTGGGCGGCTGGACAATTGGGAGCCGATTCTGTACACTGGGACTCCGCCACCCGTAAGGTTACCATTAAGACCTCGCAGGATTTTTATAACATGGAAAAATTGGCTTCCTATGCTAATGCCCTACAATCCAGTGCTGACGAACAGGATGAGCAAATTTGGCCACTCCCGGATAAGGCCAAAAACCTGGATCTATCCTATAGTGTGCCCAACCGGGAATGGGTTTTAAATCTGAAACAATTTAAACCGGAGAGAGTGGGCCTGGCTCTGCCCATCGACCGCGATCAGATTAACATACATATTACCAGTGACGATGGCTCCTATGAACATAGTATGTGGGTCCATAGCATCGAAAATCACCAGGACCATTATTACCTGCCCATGGACTGGTTGGAATACTTATTCAAGGCCAAGGTCAATTATGATCAGACTACCAATGTACTATCCATTCAGACCCCTGATCTGGACAAAATCAAATCCGAAATTGCCCTGATAGAAAACACCCTTATTCCAGCCAGTGCTGATGAAGCTATA
>JBAYYO010000164.1:0-4980 GCA_041672985.1 Syntrophomonas sp.
TTCGGACAGACCGAAAATGAGATTACAAACAATGTGATTACTAACTTTAATTTTGGCCGCTGGGTAAACCGGTTGGACATAATCTTGCCGGATGGCCCGACTGCCCCGCTGCTGACTCCTGACAGCAATACCAATTTGGGTGAGGCGGCAGTTATTACTTTCGCTGATGATCAGACCTGGCGGGAGGCCATCTATGATTTGATGGTGGGAAATGTTTCCATCTTTGACGATACCACTCTATACAGCATTGAACCTGGTAAAATTACCCTGGACGGCAGCTTGTTCCCCCAAGACGGGATTTACAAGATCACTGTAAAAGCCCACCATTATCAGTATGGTATTGTAAACCAGCCAAAAGATGGCTTGGTTTCACCAGTCTTGTCTCCCGATACTACTAACTGCATATTGGGTCAGACCGAACCGGTGACCATTACCTTCGAGGATGACCCGGCCTGGCGAGAAGCCATAAACGATTTGACTGTCAGAGGATTATCCAAAGACGGCCTTTATGAAATTACTCCTGGAGCTATAAAAATTCAGGCCAGTGCCTTTCCAGGTGTTGGTAAATCGACCATTGTTGTCAAGGCCAATAAATACAAGAATGCTATCGTAGATCAGTATATGAAGCTGCTGCCTCCGGTTTTGACTGCTGCCCCTATCACTATAGGTGAGGACGCTTCTATTACTTTCCCCGATGATTACTCATGGCGTTATTACATCGACACCATTGCCGTAAACGGAACCGCGCTCACCAAGACTACGGATTATACTGTAAGCACCGGGAAGATAACCATCAAAGCTCAAGTATTCCAGGAACCGGGTGAATATACAATTGTTATAACCAATCGCGGAAATTACGTGGACGCTACGGTGACTCAGACCGTCAATGCTGTTGCTCTGGCGACTCCGCCCGTGCTCACAGCCGACAGCACTGATAACAAGGTCGGCAACCCCATCGACATCGCCTTCATTGATGATGAAACCTGGCGCAATGCCATCAGGGAGGTCAAGGTGGGTGATACCGTACTGGAAAGCAGCCAGTATATCAAGGCAGCTGGAAAAATTACTCTTGATGCCAGTGCATTTGTGTCAGCAGGCACCTATACCATAACAATCAAAGCCACCGGCTATGAAGACGCCGCAGCAGAACAGGAAATAATTCCTACTGAGACTACTTACAGCGTGACAATCGATAGCGCCATAACAGGTGGAACCATAACAGCCGATAAAACCAGTGCACAAGCAGGAGACACCGTTATATTGGCCGTGACGCCCGACAGCGGCAAGCGACTGGTGGCGGGAAGTCTTAAATACACCACGGACAACGGGGCTGCCTACACGGCGATTACTGCCACTGAGGGCGTGTACAGCTTTATCCTCCCCGAGGCAGATGTCACCGTGACCGCCGAGTTTGAGGATATCGGCAGTGGCTCGGATGTCTGGGACGGCTCGGTTGACGTTTCCTGGTACAACACCACCGACACCGAGTTCTATATCAGCACCCCGGCGCAGTTCGCCGGTCTGGCTGCCCTGGTCAACGGCCATGTGGACGCCAGCGTGACTCCGGATATGATTACCGGTCCATTTACTGAATCAGCTGATTATTGGACCGGAATAGATGATTTCAACAGCAAGACGATCTATCTCGCTGCTGACCTCGACATGGGCGGCGTCTATGATAGCTCCACCAGCACATGGAGCGGTCCCAACTATACGCCCGTTGGCGGGCAGTGGCCCATAGATGTTACTAATCCCAGCACTGTCTTAAGCACTTCCTTCAACGGTACTCTGGACGGTCAGGGTCATACCGTCCAAAACATCTACTTCAGTCGCTGGCAGCCCAACTACAGGGATTGCCAGTCCGCCGGCCTGGTCGGACGTCTGGGCTGCCACGACAACGATGATGTATCGCTGTGGGCCGACAATCCCACCGTCCGCAATGTTGCCGTCACCGGTTATATCTATGGCAATCGCAGCATCGGCGGTATTGTCGGTAAAATCGGCAAAACCAATAACGGCGGGATCATTGAAAACTGCGCCAACTTTGCCTCAGTCAATAATACCGATTCCAAGGGTTGTGGAGGTATTGTCGGAGCAGGCTGGAACGGCGGCTATATCAAGAATTGCTACAATGCCGGCGATATAAGCTCGACCTACAATTGCCCCACCGGCGGTATCAGCGGCAGCAATGAGATCAATATCTACAACTGCTTCAACGTGGGTACCATAGCTGCGCAAAGCGACAGCTTTGCAATGGCAATCGGCACCAATAACGGCGGCGACCAAACGGTAAGCAATTGTTATTGGCTGACTGGCTCCGCTCCCGGGGGCGGATATTATAACGGAGGCAGTAATGTAAGTGTTACAGAAGTTTCTGCTGAATATATGAAGTCAGCCGAATTCCTGGCGGCACTTAACGGCACGGGCCACGCCTTTGTGACGGACACCACGCCGAGCATCAATAGCGGCTACCCCGTCCTGGCCTGGCAGAATCCAGCCGCTGTTCCCGAAACCTACACCGTAGACTTCAGCGTAATCGGGGAGAATGGAACCATCGCGGCAACAGTTGATGATGTAGCCATCAACTCCGGCGATGCGGTGGTGGCCGGCAAGAACGTAGTCTTTACCGCAGTACCAGCCCAGGGCTATCAGGTAAAAGGCTGGACATTGAAAGGTGAAGCGGCAGCCGATAACCAAACCAATACCTTGACAGTGGAGAACCTGGCTGCAGACACAACCGTAACGGTAGAGTTTGAGGCTCAGCCTCCCACCCTCTATACCGTGACCCTAACAGGAGATAACATCTCCTCCAATCCTGCTGCGGGTGAAATCGAAGAGAACACCTCAGTAACCATAACCGTAGCACCAGCAGCGGGAAAGCAGGTAGCGATCTTTACCGTAGGCGGAGTAGACAAGAAAGCTGAATTGGATTCCGAACCGGTAAATCAGTATATCTTCATCATTACCGGCGATACGATTGTCGAGGTAACCTATGAAGACATTCCCGCCACCACCTATACCCTGACCCTGACGGGCGACAACATCTCCTCCAATCCTGCTGCGGGTGAAATTGAGGAGAACACCTCCGTAACCATAACCGTAGCCCCGGCAGAAGGGAAACAGGTAGCGACCTTTACTGTAGACGGAGTGGACCGGAAAGCTGAATTGGATTCCGAACCGGTAAATCAGTATACCTTCATCATTACCGGTGATACAGTTGTCGGGGTAACCTATGAAGACATTCCCGCTCCTGTCTATACCATCACCGTGGCGGCGGTTCCTGATCCTATTTGGACAGTAACGCCTGACAAAGCAACGGCGGCAGAGGGCGAAACTGTTACTGTCACGGCAGCGGATACGGCTGATACATCCTGGGCTACGGGTCTTGTTGTCACAGGCGATTCCGGTACAGTATACGATTTCACTACCATAACCGCAGCGACCGGCAACGCCAAAAATGTCAACGGAGCCGGGGTTTATAGCTTTGTCATGCCGGCCGAGCCGGTCACTGTGGCCTTAACGGCCGACTACACCCCCTTGGATGTTTATGTTCAGATCGGTTCCGGTGCAGAAACCCTGGTGCACTCCTACACCAGAGCGGAAATGGAAGCCCTGGGAGCGGCGAACACCGACCCGGTCTATTATGCCTTGTGGGACAGGCTGCCCGCCGTTTTTATGGGCAAAGCCGTCCGCTATGTCAGCATCCAGCAGATTGTAGACAGCGCCAGCGGGTATAACAGCGCCGTGCGTTACGATGACTCGAACTGCACCATGAAAGGATTATCCCTGGACAACTGGACGCTGAATCTCAACTGGGATTATTTGATGAACACAGAGCGCAAATACTACGCGGCGCTCGGCGATCAGTACCTGGCGGAGGAAAACCGAACCGGAATTGACCGGGAGGTTCCTGCCGTCCTTGCTATTACAGGCTGGGCAGGCAGAATGACAAATGTCGATAATCAGCCTTACGATACCCTTAATACCTATCGCTTCTTCTATGGTCAGTCGGAGATCGAATACGGTAACGGCATCCCCCCGACCAGGAACGAGATGGACGTGAGATGCACAGCCAACAATACCGCCAAGTTTATTTATAAGCTCGTCTTCGTGGTTCCCGAAACCTACCCCGTCAACTTCAGTGTAACCGGGGAGAATGGAACCATCGCGGCAACAGTTGATAGTGAAGCCATCAACTCTGGCGATGCAATAGCATCAGGTAAAAATGTAGTCTTTACAGCAGCACCAGCGGAAGGCTGTCAAGTTAAAGTTTGGACATTGGATGGTCAAGCTGTAGCAGATAACACAAGCAATACATTAACAGTAGAGAACCTTGCCGCAGCAACAACCGTAACGGTGGAGTTTGAAGCCATTCCAGCCACCACCTATACCCTGACCCTGACAGGGGAGAACATCTCCTCCAATCCTGCCGCGGGTGAGATTGAAGAGAACACCTCAGTGACCATCAGCGTAGTCCCGGCAGAAGGGAAACAGGTAGCAACCTTTACCGTAGACGGAGTGGACCGGAAAGCTGAATTGGCCGCCGAACCGGTAAATCAGTATACCTTCATTATTACCGGCGATACGATTGTAGAGGTAACCTATGAAGCCATTCCAGCTACCACCTATACCCTGACCCTGACAGGCGACAACATCTCCTCCAATCCTGCCGCGGGTGAGATTGAAGAGAACACCTCCGTAACCATCAGCGTAGCCCCAGCAGAAGGGAAACAGGTAGCGACCTTTACCGTAGATGGAGTGGACCGGAAAGCTGAATTGGCCGCCGATCCGGCTAATCAGTATACCTTCATTATTACTGCGAATACAACCGTCGCGGTAACCTATGAAGACAAAGGAGTTGTCCCACCGACATTAAATGCGGATACCACTGACAACATTGTCGGCGAACGCATTGATATTACCTTCAAAGACAACAAATCCTGGCGCAAAGCCATCACCCAGGTCAAGGTGGGCGACACC
>JBAYYO010000165.1:0-4964 GCA_041672985.1 Syntrophomonas sp.
ATATATAATAAGGGCGAACCCGTATTTTCAGTAATTCCTGATTAAGTTTTTTCATCACATGGACATCATCATTAATCCCTTTAAGTAAAACTGCCTGGTTACCTAAAACCACCCCTGCTTCAATAAGTCGGTCACAAGCCTGCCTGGCTTCCGGGGTGATTTCCAGCGGTGAATTAAACTGCGTATTAATATAAAGGGGAGGATGCTTTTTCAGCACCTGGCATAAATTGGCGGTAATTCGCTGCGGAATTGTCACCGGAACCCTGGTGCCAATACGCTTAATCTCCACATGCTCAATAGCCTCCAGTTCTCCCAGTAACCAATCAAGAGTACGGTCACTAAGCATGAGCGCATCCCCGCCGGTGATAAGAACATCTCGAATTTCCGAATTTTCTTTGATATATCGCAGGGCAGCTTCCAGGTCTCTACGGGTGGCATGCGTATCAGTCTCGCCAAAGTTCCTACGGCGCTGACAATGGCGGCAGTACATTCCACATTGGTTGGTCACATTAATGATAAGCCGGTCTGGATAGCGACGTGTAATACGGGGAGCAGGATTGGTCATTTCTTCTCCCATGGGGTCATCCTCACCCTTATACTCTACTAATTCCAGCAGGCTGGGGACAGACTGCTGGTAAATTGGTGAAGTCGCGTAATTCTCAAAGTCGATTAAACTGAGGTAATAGGGGGAAATAGCCCAGCGAACTTGTTTAGATACCCTTTTAATTGCCTGCACCACTAAATCATCCAGCTCCATAATTGAGGCTAAAACATTTCCATCGCTGATGCGGTTCTTCATTTGCCAGGCCCAGTTTTCCCAATCATTCTCGCTGGCCTGGAAATACTGAAGGATACGTTTCCGATTTCGCATATTACGTTTCTGCACTCGCATTCCAGTCTCGATAGTAGATTGGCTGTGAAGATAGTCGGCAATCTCTTGCTTGAGCTTATCAGCTCTACGCAGTGAAATCTGGCGTTTCTCCCCCTGGGTGTCTTGGTTTATCAAATCTTCTCTCAACAACAAAAACCCTCCTTGTTTTCATTTTTTTTTGGAAACGAAGAGGGCGTACTGTTCGGTTATAAATATTATACCCTCCCCTAATATGCCTGCGAGGTTAGCTGACGGGTTCGGACAAGGGGATTGCCCTACCAGCAAAAAGCCGGATTCACCCCAAAAATGGTTCCCCCGCTCCAGTCTTTCAAACTGGACTCGGCATCAAATCTATGTGATGTTGTTAATATTATAATACATAATATGGTATTCGGCAAAAAATGTTCCGGGCCATATTCCATTGTATCGCGAGTATTTCCACATTAATGACCACTAATGTGTTTATCTGAATTTATATCAAGCCTAATCAGCTAGAATGAGGAATTATCTATTTTTTGAAATATTGGACCCAATTTTATGTTTTATATTGATAAATTTCGTTTCTTATCCACTAGATGCATCTGTACAATACTGTCTGCGTGCCTTCGTTGCATACTTCCCAAAAAGAGTATTTCCTGCAAGAGCATTGCAGAAAATAGCTGCCTCGACTATTCCTTCCACCTCTCTATACCTATGACAATTGCCGCCTTAGAATAGATTCTCAGCTATTGGGGACAAAACTGCATACGTATATTTCCTGTCGGACCCGATCTGTTTTATTATTTGACCAAATATTTTCGTTATAATACAATAAAAACGCTGCATTACACTATTAAGCAGAATGAATTTCTATTAAAGGAGCTCAGCATGAATAAGGAAGAACAGCGCGAAAAATTTATTGATATCATGGCTAAGTTTACTGCATATACAGGCAAACATCTTCCGGATGATATTTTAGCAGAATTAAAGGAACTTAGAGAGAAGGAAGACACCGTTTTAGCCACGATTGTTTACGATGCCATGTTTGAGAATCTCAAGATGGCAGATGAGTTGGACAGACCGTGCTGCCAGGATACCGGCGTGATTCAGTATTTTGTACAGGTTGGAACAAAATTTCCGTTGATTGACGAGATAGAATCTGGCCTGATTGAAGCGGTGAAAAAGGCAACTATTCTCGCTCCACTTCGTCACAATGCCGTGGAGGTTTTCGATGAGAAAAACACCGGCAACAATGTCGGCACCCGAGTTCCGTGGATTGATTGGGAAGTTGTTCCTAACAGCGATGAAGTGAAAATCTATGTATATATGGCCGGCGGCGGCTGCAGCCTTCCAGGAACGGCCAAGGTTCTGATGCCCTTGGAAGGATACGAAGGTGTTGTAAAATTTGTTTTTGATCAGATCACTTCTTATGGAATCAATGCCTGCCCTCCTCTTCTGGTCGGTATCGGTATTGCTGGCTCCGTAGAGGTAGCAGCCAAATTATCGAAAAAGGCCTTGTTGCGTCCCCTGGGATCTCATAACAGCAATCCCCGCGGTGCTGAGTTGGAGACCCGAATCGAAAAAGGATTGAATGAAATCGGAATTGGGCCGGGCGGTTTAGCCGGAGAAAATTCCGTTATGGGCGTTCATATTGAACAGGCAGCGCGTCATCCGGCTACTATTGCGGTGGGCTTGTCTACCGGCTGCTGGGCGCACAGAAGGGCTGTTATTAAAATAAATGCGGATATGGAATACGAAATAATTTCCCACAAAGGAGCAATACTATGAATACTAAAATTTTAACGACACCGATTCATGATGAGGACCTGGAGTCTCTGACGATTGGTGATATTGTTTATCTGAATGGTTATCTGGTGACAAGTCGTGATGACGTACATCAACGATTAATCAAACAACATAAGGCACTTCCTGTTGATCTCGCCAACAAGGCCATTTTTCATGCAGGACCCATTATGCAAGCAATTGAAGATCAAAAGGGAAAGTATAAGGTTATCTCCATAGGTCCGACGACGAGTATGCGTATGGAAAAATATGAACAAGAATTCATTAGTCAAACTGGTGTAAAGCTGATCGTCGGCAAAGGCGGCATGGGTCCGAATACGGTTGAAGGCTGCCAAAAGCACAAGGCAATTCATGCCGTATTTCCCGGAGGCTGTGCTGTACTTGCGGCGAATTGTGTGGAAGAGGTTGAGGATGTAGAATGGTTGGATTTGGGCATGCCGGAGGCAATGTGGGTAATGCGCGTAAAGGAATTCGGTCCTCTCATCGTTTCCATCGATACCAAAGGAAATAACCTTTTCGAAAACAATAAAAAAGAATTCACTATTAAAAAGGACGCAGTCGTGGAGGAAATATGCCAGCACGTCGATTACCTCTAGCCGCTCCAATTCCCGTATTTAAGCAACAAGGAGAAGACAAGCCTGATCTTCTCCTCATGGCCACTCTTAAACGCTGATCCAAATTACTTAAATGTTCATCGAATTCATTTCCCATACTATTATGGCCTATTTTCCGTTTTCTGCATATATTCTGCTTTTTAGTAAAAAATATTACTTATAGAAATATTATGCGGATTTGAGGTCATTATATGTTTAGGCTTTTACGTAATAAGATAAAGTTAATGGGCCTGCTTAATAATAAGAATTTCAATAATCAGTCAACCAGTAAACCCGCTCCAACCAAACTTACAACCCAACTTAAAAAAAACATAGAAGAATTAACTAATATACTGGGTACCAGTACAGATATCGTTTTACGGGAATTTGTTTTAGGACAAAATCAAGACCTGAAAGCTTGTCTATTGTTTATAGATGGACTGGTTAATAAAACTATCATCAACGATCATATAATTAAACCTTTAATGTATGATATCAATCTTGTATCAACCCGGGAAGCTTACAAAAAACTAAACTTGTCTGACATTAAAAGCACCCTGCTGGCAGTTGGTGATGTAAAGCAACAAGATTCTATCCTGGAAATTATGGCAGCGCTTTTATCGGGAGATACGGTTTTACTCTTGCATGGTTCTCAGGAAGCACTGCTAATCGATACCAAGGGCTGGGAGTCCCGTGCCATTTCCGAACCCAGTACCGAAAAAACTGTGCGCGGGCCAAGAGAGGGCTTTGTCGAAACCCTGCGTTTTAACACGGCCTTGCTGCGTCGTAAAATTAGAAACCCCAATTTTACCCTGGAACAAATGCTTATCGGTGAACAAACCCATACCCATATAGCCCTGGCCTACGTGAAAGGAATAACCAATCCCAAACTGGTTGAAGAAGTAAAACGCCGCCTCAATCGCATAAAAATTGACGGTATTCTCGAATCAGGTTATATTGAACAACTCATTGAAGATGCTCCCTCATCCCCTTTCTCCACCGTAGGTAATACCGAAAAACCGGATGTAGCAGCGGCTAAACTGCTGGAGGGACGAGTAGCCGTCTTAGTTGATGGCAGCCCCTCTGTACTTACGGTTCCCCAACTTTTTGTAGAAGGATTTCAATGTGCCGAAGACTATTACTCCCGTCCTTATTATGCCAGCATTGTCCGGATGGTCAGGTGGATGGCTTTTTTTATCAGTTTACTAGCTCCGGCAACTTATGTAGCTTTAGAAACCTATCACCAAGAATTTATTCCCACTTCCTTGCTGCTTACTATGGCTGCCGCCGCCTCCGGTACTCCTTTCCCGGCGGTAGTAGAAACACTTGGTATGGGACTGGTTTTTGAAATATTACGTGAAGGTGGAATCCGTCTTCCCTCTCCTATAGGCTCCGCTATTAGTATTGTGGGAGCCTTAGTAATTGGTGATGCAGCCATATCAGCAGGCCTGGTTGGAGCTCCGGTAGTAATTGTTGTCGCTATTACTGCTATTGCCTCCTTTCTGGTGGTACCATATACAGCTGCCTTATTTATCCTGCGCTTAATCCTGACTATATTAGCTGGAGTCCTGGGGGCATTCGGAGTTATTATCGGTTTGTTAGCAATTTTAGTTCATTTATCTGCATTACGTTCTTTTGGGGCCCCTTATCTCTCTCCCTTGTTGCCGTTTGTTTTGCAAGACCAGAAGGATACTTTTATCCGCGCCCCATTATGGACT
>JBAYYO010000166.1:0-4948 GCA_041672985.1 Syntrophomonas sp.
ATAAAAAAGCCATCAGGCCCTTAATCAAGAAAATAGGCCCAACCTCGGTCATGGTTAGATTCTTAATAGTTACCAATCGGAAGCCTTCCATCATCCAGGTCGATGGCAGGAGACGGGCCATTCCATTTAAAAGCTCAGGTATGTGAGTGTGAGGCCAGGTATAACCGGAAACCATAAAAAAAGGAACCGACAGGAGCATAATATAGCGGGTAACCATCAAAGAGTTAGGCGTATATACTGAAATCAAAAAGCCGGCAAAAGTAACGATAATATCAAAAAGCAGGCCTAAAAGGATAATTAAGAATACACTCCCCTGAATTTTGACGTGGACAAACTGGCTGGAAAGCCATATCAGTATAACATAGTTGCAAAAATTGATCACTAAATACGGCAGACACTTACCCAGCGTTATCTTCCAAGCCGGAATCGCTGCAGTCAGATACTGGAGCCAAGTATTGCGCTCTTTTTCACGCGTGATGGTTAGAGCTACCCCTAAAATACCCAGCTGATGAAGAATCATGACTATCAATCCCATGAACAAAAAGTTCACATAGCTGAAAGTCGGGTTGTACCAGACGGTAATATTACAGTCTATGGTGTTCATCACATTCTGAATTTCATGTTTGCTTAGACCTGCTCCGGCTAATTGGGCCGCGGTATGGTCTGCACTAAACTTATTCACCACTTCCAAGGTATTTTTTCGGATATTATATCCCCAGATTAAGTTAGAAGCATCATAAACCGTTAAAACTTCAGTCTGCCCGTTCTGACTCAGCTTTTGGGAAAAGTTGGCAGGAATAACGACTCCGGCGCGCACTTTACCAGTTTTCATACCCGCTTCTAATTCCTCATAGCTTTCTATCCCGGCAATAATTTTAAAGTGAGGATCGTTGCGGTAAGCTGCCACCACGTCTCTACTTAATTCAGAATTATCCTGGTTGACGATGGCGAGGGGAATATCATTCAAAACGCTGGCCACATATACTGCCCCAAATAAAGAAGCATAAGCCAGCGGAGCAATGAAAACCATTAAACATAGGATCGGGTCTTTTAAAATATGCAGGATCTCATAATAAGCCAATTTTAATATCTGACGCAACAACTCTCACCCCTCTATATCTGCAACTCGTCTCCAGCCTCACTGTAACTTCTCTCTCCACATCTGGAGCATAATACTAATTGCATAACATACCACTGCAGTAACGATTAAGCCTGCATAAAACGGCAGCATAAAATCTCCGCCCGGATTTTTAAAAGTAAGATAATTTAATCCCTGGAAGAACCAGGTCTGCGGGAATATCCACACCAGTGACTGCAGTAAAGGCGGCATGGCATCTATGGGCCATGTATAACCGCTCAAAACAAAGGATGGCAGAGCAATCATCATCCCTAACCGACTGGCATCAACCGCATTGGAAACTGCGCTCGACATCAGAGTCCCCACGCTGTGGATGGCTATCACGAAAAGCAAGGTGAAAAACATTAATACCCCAAAATTACATTGCAAAGGCAGCTTCAAGACCCGAAATGCCAGGAAATAAAGTGGCAGCACCATAAGCATAAACGTAATAATATGCGTCATTGATTTACTGATAAAAAGCCGGGTCATGGATACTCCGGAAGCCTTGATCTGCAGCCAGCTTTTCATCCCTGTTTCGCCGATCACATTCATGGCTGATGCCAGTGTACAGCACTGCTGCCAAATATTTAAGATCAGGGACAGCACCAGGAAATAAGCGTAATTCATGGTGGGGTTAAACCAGGCTTCTTCTCTAAAAGTTATAGGCTGGTAAGCTTCACGGGCTTGATCAAGCTGCATACCGCTGCCTACCAGAGTTCTAATACCAGCTTCTGCACTGACCGTGCGGGTGACTTCTAAGAGTGCAGCACTGGCGTTGGTTGCATATACCATATTACTGCCGTCTATGATCATTAAAACTCTGGTTTGCCTTCCTAGGGCAACATCCTGCCCAAAATTCTCAGGGATCACCACGCCAACCACTATCCGTCCTCCGGCAATTGCTTCTTGCAGTTCTTGATAGGTGGATGGATAGGCCGTGATATTAAGTTTTTCCGCCCCAGTCAGCTTATCGGCAAATTCCCGACTGCCTCTCGAATGGTCTAAATCAACTATGGCGGTTGGAATCGCGTTCAGGCTTTGGGCGCTGTATAGCCAGGCAAATAGTAAAACCCCCAGCAGGGGGATAAACAGCATAACATTCCGCAAACTTCTATCCCGCCACATATACCAGAATTCACGCCGCATAATGCACAGGATTTGTTTTTGTTTATTCATCCTTTTCACCGTCTATATTATTGTAGGAATGGATCAAGCTATCCCATATCTGCAGGGCTTCCGCGGGTTCATAAACAGTAATCCTGCCGTTGTCCAGCCATCCGACTCTATGCATATTTTTTGAAGATTCCATATTGCTGAACCCATAGATGCAGGCGCCGCCCTGCGACAAAAATTCCTGGATGATTCTCATAATCAAATGCTGCGAATAGAGATCAATATCCTTGACAGGTTCATCCAGAATTAAAAGCTGCGGTGCATTAAGCAGCGCACAGGCTAAAGCCAGACGCTGAAAAACGCCCGCATCAACACTATTGACTGCCATCTGGAGGTAGTCCTGTAAATAAAATTTGTCTATTAGCGAGGTTATATTACCCTGGGGCGCACCCTTCAGGCTGGCAATAAAATCAAGGTTCTCCGCGACGGTTAAGTCTTGAAAAAGGCTTTTCTCCTGGGTCACCAGGCCAACCAATGCTTTATATCGATCGCCTTTGCGTATATCCAACCCCATTATTTTTACCAATCCAGCACTAGGACGGTCCAGGCCGACCAACATATGCAATAGAGTAGTTTTGCCCGTTGCCCTTAGGCCAAATATTCCCAGGCACTCTCCGGGATAAACATTCAGACTGACCCCATCCAGCACCTTTTTTTTACCGAAAAACTTGTGCAAATCGATTGCTTCCAGAATTGGACTAATCTCCTGTACACCCATTATACTGTCTCCCCGTCATCAATGGTTACGATAGCCGTCATCCCTGTTTTTAATTCCAGTGAGTCATTAGGAACATCGATTTTAATCTCAAAACTGCGTATGTCATGCTCATATTGTTCGTTTATAGCTTTATGAACCGCAAATTGTCCGGCATCGCTTATCCAGACTATGGTGCCGTTGAATACCTTATCTGGATAAGCAGGCACCTTTATAGCTGCGGATTGATTCAGATGCACCCGGCCAATCTTGCTCTCGTCAACAAAAACCTTCACGTAAGTGTGTTTCAAATCAGTAATCTCTAAAACAGGCGTACCTGCATTAAGCATCTCGCCTTCTTCCAGCATGCGGGCCGTAACATAACCAGATAGCGGTGCTAATAGATGCGCATTTTCCAGATAAGCCTGAGCCTCTTGCACCGCTCCTTGAGCCTGTTTGCTCTGTCCCAAAGCGGCATCATACTGAGCAGCAGAGATTTTAACTTTCGTCAGGGCGGCCTGGGCCTCGTTCAGTTTACCCTGAGCAGCGTCATATTGGCTCTGAGCAGCTGCAAGATTGTTGGTAGCCTCATCATAGACGCTGGCTGCAACTGCACCTCCTTCATAGAGCGCTTTAGCCCGGTCATACTTTTGTTTAGCATTAGTAAGACCTGCTTCGGCCTGCGCAACCAATGCCTGCGCCTGTTTTATAGCTGCATCGACACTTTGAGCGGTAAGCGGTATACCGTCAGCAGCCTGCCCGGCTAAACCCTGGGCGGCCTCATAAGCACCTTGCGCCTGGGCAGCTTTGGCTTCCAACTCCCGGCTGTCCAATACGGCCAGTTCCTGTCCCTTTTCCACCAGGCTTCCTTCCTCCACCATAATGGCTGCAATCTTACCGGGAACCTTAAAAGAGGCCATAACTGTTCTGGCTTCAATGGTCCCCGTGGCAGTAAGAGCTGAGCTGTTACTGGCTGAGACCAGCTGCTGTCTATAAAAATAGCCGCCTAATATAGATATGGCCGCGATTATTAATACCATAAACAAAGCCATAATAGCAGTCTTCTTAGTGACCAATTTTGATAATTGCTCTGATGACACTCTCCACTACCTCCTTAACAATTTTGGGGACAAGGGGACAGGTTTAGTGTCCCCTTGTATGCATTTCCTAATGTGGACACTGTAAGCACGAGGGGACACTAAACCTGTCCCCTTGTCCCCTAAACCTGTCCCCTTGTCACCTGACCAATATCCCCTGGTTCAGAATTTGTTTAATTAGATCCAAAACCTTTTGAGGATCAACCTTCCCCATTTTTTCGTCATCCGCCGCAAAGGTCAAATCCCGAAAGATTGTTTCCATAATGCCTGCCAGATCGCGGCTGTCAACATCTATAAACTTTTTCTCCGCAATCCCCTTGTCCAAAATATCTATCACCATCTGCATCTTGCGTTCCAAGCTTTGGTTAATTTCATCGATCCAATCCTGGTTAATATTGCGGTCCATTTTACGGCGTGACCACGATGAAAATATTTGATTATGCTCATTATGAAAATAATAAAGCAATGTCAAATAATTATTGAGCGCCGACTCTACATCTGGGTTTTTCAAGCACTGTTCCTCAACCTCCAGACACAACCTATCCAAACCCTGCCATACCAGATAACTCAGAATATGATCCTTGTTCTTAAAATACTGATATAAGGTCCCTTTGGCACAGCCCACCTGCCGGGCAATATCATCCACTGTCACCGCTTCATACGGTTTACTGGACAATAGCCGGTAAGCAACCTCAGCTATCACCTGCTTCTTAAATTCAACTTCTCTCTCCCGCAAGGAAACCATGTATTCAACTCCTAAACTATATGGTCATAATATTGACCTGTAAGTTTTGTAACTATAGAATAGTACCATAATTATCCTTTGTCAAGGGGGACAAGGGGACAGGTTTAGTGTCCCCTTGT
>JBAYYO010000167.1:0-4919 GCA_041672985.1 Syntrophomonas sp.
ATATGGTATGGCTACTGAACAGTCTGTAGGCAAGCTTTTTATCGCCGGGATACTGCCGGGCCTGCTCTTAATGATCCTTTATCAGGCTGTAATATACTATCTTACCTGGCGCAAGCCGGAACTTGGACCGGCCGGACCTAGATTCAGCTGGCGGGAAAGATTAAGCGCCCTGCGCGGGGGATTGGCAGAAGTCCTGATTGTATTCGCGATATCCATGGGAGGGCTTTTTGCCGGTTGGTTCACGGCTACAGAAGCTGGTGCAGTGGGGGCTATGGGGGTGCTGCTGGCGGCTGTAGCAGGCAGAAACCTGAGTTGGGACGGTTTTAAAAAATCTCTCTATGATACCACCCGAACAACGGCCATGATTATGTTGCTGGTGGCCGGGTCGATTATTTTCGGTAGATTTATGGCGATTAGCCGGGTGCCGTTTGAACTGGCCAGCTGGACTGGATCGCTGGATCTGCCTCCCTTTGTAATTATGGGAATCATATTGCTTATCTACTTGATCCTGGGATGCTTTATAGATGCCCTGGCCATGATTCTGCTGACGATTCCCATATTCTATCCTATAGCGGTAGGGACTTTGGGTTATGATCCGATATGGTTTGGAGTAGTTATTGTCCTGGTGGTGGCTATGGGGGTAATTACGCCGCCGGTAGGTATGAATGTGTACATTATTAAAGGAATTGCACCTGATGTGCCGCTGGAAGTAATTTTCAAGGGGATATGGCCGTTTTTGCTGGCCATAATCGTTTGTCTGGCTATGCTTATGGCATTCCCACAGATAGCTACAGTCCTGCCTGCCATGCTAAGTAAGTGAGGATGAGGTTAAAAACATTGCATCTCAACAGAAGAAATGATAATCTGGTACCAGGTAAACTATTATTGTATACCTGGTATACTTAGTATAGGGGGAGATTATGCTGGCCAAGAAGATCGGCTTAATTGGGTTTATTATTATTTTGTTAGGAGTCTTTATCTGGGCTTATCGCAGCTATTCTGCGCGTCCTCCTGAACCCATTCAGGCCAGCGGTACCATTGAGGCTGCTGCCGTCGATATCTCGGCCCGAGCTCCAGGAATAGTGGCGCACCTGACTTTGCAGGAAGGTCAAACCGTAAGCAAGGATCAGCTGGTGGCAGTGTTGTCCCGCAGTGATTTGGAGGCTCAAAAAGACCGTGATGCCATGGGGGTAGCAGCCGCCCAGGCCAAGTTGGATGATCTGCAGTCCGGGGCACGCTCTCAAGAACTGGAGGAAGCACGCAGTAATGTTAATATAGCCTCAACCAATCTGGATAAGGCGAAGCGCGACCTGGCCCGAGCAGAATCTTTATTTGCAGCCGGGGCCCTTGCCCAGGAAAGCCTGGAGCAAAGCCGTAACAATGCAGATCAGAAAAGCTACCTGCTGGAGGTTGCCCAGGCTCGGCAAAGTCTCCTGGAAGCGGGCAGTCGTCCCGAACAGATAAAAGCGGCTGCTGCCGAGCTGGAGAGGAGTAAAGCTATTTTACAGGCCAGCCGGAGTATTCTGACCGATCTACAGTTATATGCTCCCATAAATGGTACGGTTCTGAGCCGCAACTACGAAGTCGGTGAATTTGTACAACTGGGGAGTTCCCTGGGTACGATAGCTGACCTGAACCATATGTGGATCAAGGTCTATATTCCTACCGATGATTTACCTCGCATTATGTTGGGGCAGAAGGCTTATTTTACAGTTAGCGGAGATAGTAACCGCTACAGCGGTATAGTCAGCAATATTGCTGCCAAAGGGGAGTTTACACCGAAAATGATCCAGACCCAAAAAGAAAGGACCAATGTGGTTTTTGCTGTCAACATAAGCTTTGACAACGAAAATGGGGCCTTGAAAATTGGCATGCCTGCGGATGTAGTGTTTGACCAGGGGGTGGATTAATGATTGTCTGCAATGGTTTGAGCAAGCATTTCGAAGGCCTCCAGGCTTTGGATAATGTCAGACTGCAGGTTCAGCGAGGCGACATGTTCGGTCTGGTGGGGCCGGACGGGGCTGGCAAAACCACCCTCATACGTATGATTTGTGGTCTTATAAGGCCTGATAAAGGCGAAGTCCATCTGTTGGGTTATCAACCTGGCCAGTATGATAAAATCCGCTCTAAACTGGGCTATATGCCGCAACGTTTTAGTCTCTATGGAGACCTGACGGTGATGGAAAATATCATTTTCTTCGGCTCCATGTATGGAATTAACAAAAAAGTCGTTATAGAGCGGGCCGAAGAGATACTTACGATTATGGGTATGAACAGTTTTCAAGACCGCCTGGCAGATAAACTTTCGGGTGGCATGAAACAAAAGCTGGCGCTTACCTCAGCCTTGATCACTCGACCGGAGATTCTGATCCTGGATGAACCAACCTACGGCGTCGATCCCGAGTCCCGCAAAGAGTTCTGGAAGATCCTTTATCGTCTCAACCAGGAGGGTCTGACCATCTTCGTTTCTACCCCTTATATGGATGAAGCTGAGCTCTGTAACCAGGTAGCTTTTATAAACACGGGCCGGATTAAAGCTGTAGATTCACCGCGCGGCTTGCGCCAGGCCTTTGGCCATCAGGTTTTAGAACTGCGCCTGGATAGCCGCGACCCTGCTATCCTTAATGACATTTCGGGATTACTGGATATCTCTTTTTACGGTTATAAATATAGGGTAGTCGCAGACAATGTATCAACAGCTTTAGAAGCCATTAAACAGCATCTTGATAAAAAGGGCATCAACCTGATAAGTATGGCGGCGGTTTCCCCTTCCATGGAAGACGTATTTGTAGCTCTGGCCGAAGAAGAGGCAGCTAAATGGAATTAGCAATAAAAACCATTGATTTAACCCGTAATTTTGGTGACTTTACGGCTGTGGATGCTTTGAATCTGGAGATTAGTCCCGGTGAAATCTGTGGTTTTCTGGGCCCCAATGGAGCTGGTAAATCTACTGCCATTCGTATGCTCTGCGGCATCCTGGAACCCAGTTCGGGGAGCGGCAGCGTACTGGGTTATGACCTGGTGCAGCAGAGCGAGGCCATTAAAAAACGGATTGGCTATATGTCCCAGAAGTTTAGCCTGTATGAGGATCTCACCGTAATTGAAAACATCGATTTTTATGCGGGTATATACAATCTTTCCTATCGGCAGCGCCCGGCCCGGGTGGGGGAGATGCTGGAATTGGCTGGTCTTAAAGATCGCCAGCGTTTACTGGTTGCAGGTCTTAGTGTGGGTTTCAAACAGCGCCTGGCACTGGCCTGCGCTTTAATATCACGTCCAGACGTACTTTTCCTGGATGAACCTACCAGCGGCGTTAGTCCCACCTCACGGCGGGCTTTTTTTGATATTATCCACACACTGGCACAAGGGGGGACAACCGTGATTGTAAGCACGCATTTTATGGATGAAGCTGAACGCTGTCATCGCATAGCTTTTATGTCCCAGGGCAAACTGCTGGCCATGGATAGTCCCGATCAGTTAAAAGCAAAGGTAATTACGGGAAGCCTGGTCGAAATTGAGCTGCCTTCTCCCATGGAATGGCTGCCCCGTCTCGAATCACAGGCCTGGGTAAAGGAAGCTAGCTTGCACGGCTCAGTTATTCATCTATTGCTGGCCGATGACACAGCACTGCCTTCCCTGGAAGCCCTGACTGATAGACAACCACGCCGGATTACCCCCAGCCTGGAGGATGTTTTTATTAATTTAGCCAAGAGGGAAGTGGGATCGTATGAACTTAAATAGGATTTTAGCGGTACTCAAAAAGGAATTTCTACAGATGAAACGCGACCGTATGACCCTGGCGTTAATTTTCATGATACCGCTGGTGCAGTTAATCCTGTTTGGCTATGCTATTCAAACCGAGGTCAAGCATATCCCTACCGTAGTTTTTGATCAATCCCTTTCCATGGACAGCAGGGATGTCCTGGATTCATTTTCTGCTTCGGGATACTTTGACGTGACTGATACCGTCAGCAGTTTTCAGGAGGTAACTCAAAAAATTGACAGCGGGCAGGCTTGTGTAGGGATCATTTTCCCGCCTGATTTTGAACGTAATTTACAGCGGGGTGTTTCTGCTCCCGTACAGGTCATCGTGGATGCCAGCGATAGTATGGTGGCCAATCAGGCGGTAGCTATTGCTAACTCCATTGGTTTAATCAAGTCCCAGCAAGTCTTGACCCAGAAAATGCATTTTGGCGGGGAGACTCCTTATGATATCAGGGTGCGGCCCTGGTATAATCCGGACGGGATTACCGCCTATTATATGGTGCCAGCCATTCTGGGCGTTATCGTAACCATGACCATGGTTATTATAACTGCGGTAGCGATCGTACGGGAGCGGGAACGCGGTACGCTGGAACAGCTAATCGTTACGCCGATTAAACCGCTGGAACTGATGATCGGCAAAATTCTTCCCTATATTGTCCTGGGTTATTTACAAATCACAGTGGCTCTGCTGGTTGGGGTTCTGGTTTTCCATGTACCTATCCGGGGCAGTCTGCTGCAGCTTTACCTCTTGACGCTGTTTTTTATTACTGCTTCACTGGGCTTAGGGCTGATGATTTCCAACGTTGCCAAAAACCAGATGCAGGCTTTCCAGATGTCTTTTTTTGTTATGCTGCCCAGCATTCTTTTGTCGGGCTTCATGTTCCCCCGCCTAGCTATGCCCAAATTCATCTATTATCTAAGCTATGTTATTCCTCTAACCTACTATCTGGATATTATTCGGGGCATTATTCTCAAGGGGATCGGCTACCAGTATCTAATGGGGCAGGTGACTGCTTTATTGGTCTTCTCGATTGTTATGTTGACCATCAGCACGCTCAAATTTCAGAAGAAGATAGTTTAAAGGCAGGTGGTGATAAGATGGGTATTAGAGAGAGAATCCTGGCGGCCTGCCAGGAGCTGGCCCGGGTAAAAGG
>JBAYYO010000168.1:0-4906 GCA_041672985.1 Syntrophomonas sp.
GTATTTTGTCTAATAAGCCATCTTTTTCAGTGATGTACGTCTCCTCCGAACAATTTACCAACGAACTTATCAGTGCTATAAAAGACGACTGTACACCTGCCTTCCGGAATAAATACCGTAATATTGATGTTTTATTGATAGATGATATTCAGTTCCTGGCTGGAAAAGAGAGAACTCAAGAAGAGTTTTTCCACACTTTCAACACCCTTTATGAAAATAATAAACAGGTAGTTATCTCTAGCGACCGTCCGCCTCGTAATATCCCCACTCTGGAAGAACGCCTGCGTTCCCGCTTTGAATGGGGTTTAATTACTGATATTCAAATACCCGACCTGGAAACTAGAATTGCCATACTGCGGAAAAAAGCCCAAACTGATGAATTAAATGTGCCTTTCGATATTCTGGATTACATTGCCAATAATATTGATTCCAATATAAGAGAATTAGAAGGAGCATTAGTTCGGTTGGTGGCCTTTGCAACCATAAACAACCTTCCCTTAAATATGGAAACTGCCGGCGAAGCTCTGAAAGATATTATGCCCCCCCCGCAGCCCAAAAAGATTACCATAGAATGCATTCAAAAAGAAGTCTGCAAACACTACGGTCTAAGTCTAAGCGAATTATTATCTAAAAAGAGAAATAAACAATTGGTTTATCCCCGGCAAATTGCCATGTTTCTCTGCCGTAAAATGACTGATGCTTCTTTTCCACTAATTGGCGACCAGTTTGGTGGAAGAGACCATACCACCGTAATGCATGGGGTGGAAAAAATCGAAAAGGAAGCGGCTGCAGACCAGGTGTTGTTAGCCACCCTGGAAAAGATTTGTAAACAACTCGACCCCAGGGCAAGCTTATAAAAGCTTATTTATAAACAAGCTTGTCCACCCCGTTGGTGCTAGATATATTGAGCCATAACGACACTTTTACACATTTTACACACTACTACTACGGTTACGACTAGCTGTTAATAAATAAAAAAGATAAATAGGGGGCCAGACAATGAAATTTAACATTGAGAAAAGAGAAATATCTACCCTTACTACTTTGGTACATCGTGCATCTTCGAGTAAAAATACCATTCCAAGCCTATCAGGCTTGCATATTAGCTTATCCAATGACAGCGGTTTAACTATGACCGCCACCGATATGGAAATAGGTATTAAAGCCTCAACTTCTAACGTTGACATCATTGAAGAAGGAAAAGTACTCGTTAATGCCAACTATTTTGCTGATTTAATAAAACTCCTCCCTGATACTTTGATATCATTTGACTTAAACCAGGAAACCTCCCGTCTTAATATCAGTTATGGCCGTTCATCCAGTCGTATAAATATATTCCAGGAAAAGGAATATCCAGAGTTACCTATCGGTAAAATGGAATACCTTTTCTCCATTCCTCATGATGTCCTTAAAGAGGGTCTCAAAAAAACATCCTTTGCTGCTGCGGCCAATCATTTTCGCCAAGTTTTTACTGGGGTGCTTTTTGATATTATTGACGGCGATACTCTAAAAATAATTGCATCAGACACCCATCGTCTGGCTTACTATACATATACACTGGAACAAAAGGATTTAGAACCATTAAAATTCGTTATTCCTATCCGGACAGTTAATGAACTACTGCGCTTCCTTGACGATAGCTCCGAAAAAATAAATATTGGTTTCTCCGAAAACAACGTTATTTTTTATCAGGAAAACTTTATACTGCTTTCGCGTTTAATTGAAGGACAGTATCCCAACTATGAAACGGTTATTCCTTCGTCATTCAGCACAGAAATAAATATAAAAACCCCGGTTTTAGCCTCCAGTCTGGGCAGAGCTAAAATAATGCCAACAGATGACAAATTTCAAATACAACATGTCCAATTTGCTTTAATGGAAAATGAGGTTCAATTGAATTCTTTTTCTGAGAGCATGGGCGAATTATCCGAAGTAATTGATGAAATTAAAATCGAAGGAGAAAGAGATATTAAAATAGCATTTAATACCAATTATTTTTTAGATGCAGTTAAAATATTTGAGAGTGAATGCGAAGATATTATTATTAACTTATCGGGTGCCTTAAGCCCAGCCCTGATCAAAAACCCGGAGAAAGATAACTATTTATATGTCTTAGTCCCGATGCGAACTAACAACTAACGAAGGGTGCCGGTTCTATTTGAAAATCAATAAATTGCAGGTTAAGAACTTCCGCAATATAAAAAAATTAAATTATGAACCATCACCCGGTTTAAATATTTTTGTAGGAAACAATGCCCAGGGGAAAACAAATTTATTAGAGTCTATTTTCGTTTTAGCGGCAGGAAATTCTTTCCGCCGGGCAACTGATGCCAATCTGGTAAATTATGAAGCGTCCGGATATGCCATAAATGGTATTTATAATATAGCCGAACGATCAATTGAAGCCTCCCTGCACTACCAGCGAAATAACAAAAAAGAATTCGTGATCAATAATAAAAAAAGCAACCAGAACCATAAAGATAGATTACGGGTGGTTCTTTTCACACCCGACGATCTTTTTTTAATTAAGGGTTCTCCAGCCAAAAGGAGAGCCTTTTTAGATTTCATACTCAAACAACTCTCAGGTGAGTATTATTACAACTTGGATAATTATGTTAATATCCTTAAAAAAAGGAATTTATTTTTAAAAAGAGAGCAAACTACAGGAAAATCATTTAAAATAATAAATGATCTGTTTATTGAAAATGCTATTCGTTTAATAATTCAGCGTATAAATTTTGTTAACATTCTTGAAGAAATAAGCAAGCCTATTTACTTGGAAATAAACCAGGCTCAAAATGAATTAAATATGAGATATGCCCTATCTTTTGCGATAGATAATGATAAAATCAATATGAATGTTTTACAGATTGCTTTGCGCCAACACATAGAAGAGCATCTGCAAGAAGAAAGATTTAGAAGAAAAACTATGGTAGGGCCTCATTTAGATGATATAAATTTTTATCAGGACGGACGCCTGGCCAGAATTTTCGCTTCCCAGGGGCAGCAACGCAATATATCAATAAGCCTGAAATTGGCAGAATTATATGCTTTTAAGAAAATTAAAGATTGCTATCCAGTTTTTTTACTGGATGAGGTTTTATCTGAATTAGACGAAGGTAAAAGAAAAATGCTGGTTAGGCATTTGCAGCAGGCTGATTTTCAAACGTTTCTAACCGCTGTAAACATCGATAACATTAAAGAAAATAATGATAACAATTATATTGTCAGTGAAGGTCGATTGCTGCGAAAGGAGTGTTAGGTGTGTATTTGCATTTGGGTGATGATACCGTAATATCAGGTGACAGGTTAATCGCTATACTTAACATGGAAGATCCGGTATCCCCGGATTTAATTGAAATTATAGAGAATGCGCAACTGGAGCGGAGGCTATCCAATATCAGCCTAAAAGATAAAAATAAGTCCCTGGTGGTGTGTAATGACAAGCTTTATTTATCCCCCATATCATCAAACACCCTTTTCAAAAGGGCAATTTATTTCCGTAGGGAGGGTTAATTGTTGAATAAAATCGAAAATGGCTATAATGCCGCTGATATTCAGGTCCTTGAAGGTCTGGAAGCCGTTCGTTTAAGGCCCGGCATGTATATTGGTTCCACGGGACCGAAAGGACTGCACCATCTGGTTTTTGAAATAGTAGACAATAGTATAGACGAAGCAGTAGGAGGATGCTGCGATAGGATTGAGGTCATAGTAAATGCTGATAACAGTGTTACAGTCAGCGATAATGGGCGCGGTATACCTGTAGACAAACATCCTCTGATGGGGATACCAGCTATAGAGGTCATTATGACCACCCTGCATTCAGGGGGCAAATTTGGCGGCAGCGGTTACACAATATCAGGTGGTCTGCATGGAGTTGGTTTATCAGTTGTGAATGCCCTGTCAGCCAAGATGGAGATAACTGTTCGCAGAGATGGACATGCCTATAAACAAGATTATGGAAGGGGCAAGCCCCTAACCAGCCTGGCAGTCCTTGGAGAAACTGATAACACAGGAACGACCATCAACTTTCATCCCGACCCCGATATATTTGAGGAAATTGTTTTTGAAAGGGATATTCTCATCCAGAGACTGCGTGAGCTTGCCTATCTTAATAAGGGACTGCATATAATATTCATCGATAGCAGGGAAGAGGAAGTTTTCAAAAAAGAATTTAAATCAACCGGGTTGAAAGACTTTGTCAGCTATATTAATAAAAGTAAAGAAGTTGTAAACATCGACCCCATATATTTCGATGTTAAAAAAGACGATGTAGTGGTTGAAGTAGCGCTTCAATACAATAACGGTTACAGTGAAAACATCTATTCCTTTGCTAATAATATCCGCACCCAGGAAGGTGGAACCCATGAAACCGGTTTCAAGAATGCCCTTACCCGGGTCATCAATGATTATGCTAAAAGGAATAATATCATAAAAGAAAACGAACCTAATCTAGCCGGGGAGGATATTCGGGAAGGTGTAGCAGCCGTGGTTTCAGTGCTGGTTAAGGATCCTCAGTTTGAGGGTCAGACCAAAACCAAACTTGGTAACACCTATATCAGGGGAGTAGTTGATTCTGCGGTATATGAGAACATAGAAGATTACTTAAATGAATACCCGGCTACCGCGAAGAAATTATTAGAGAAGGCTATATCAGCACGACGAGCCCGGGAAGCAGCCCGGAAAGCAAGAGAGCTTACCAGACGTAAGAGTGCTCTGGAATCGACAAGCTTACCAGGTAAATTAGCTGATTGCAGCAACCGTGATCCGGCCCAATCGGAGCTGTTTATTGTGGAAGGGGAGTCGGCCGGAGGCTCGGCCAAGCAAGGCAGGGATAGAACCTATCAGGCTATTTTGCCCTTGCGGGGTAAAATTCTTAATGTAGAGAAAGCTCGGCTTGATAGGG
>JBAYYO010000169.1:0-4905 GCA_041672985.1 Syntrophomonas sp.
CGGCATAGTAAATCATGTTATCCAGCTCATCAGCTATCTGCGCATATTCCGAGGCGTCCCTGGTGTAATAGGTAATGGCATCCTGACAGATGCGCTTGTTGATCAGACGCAGTTCGGCCCTGGACATCTTCGTCCCGTTTTCACGCAGTACCCGGGCAATTTCCGGGCTGATCCCGGCTACCCGACTGACGATGCGCTTCATCTTGGCAAATTCTTCTTCCCAGCCGTCCATGGGGCCGGGACCTCCGCCTATCAGGCGTACCGGCAGATCCAGGGTATATTCCTTATCCCCATAGGCACAGGAAACAGGTAGGCTAACATAGTAGGGCTTGCCTTCCTCTTCCACCAGGGCCTCCTGGGGCGCAAATTTATATTCCTTCAGATTGCTGACCGTTTCTTCAATAGCATATTGGAATCTTTCCGCCAGATGGTTGGTACGCTCATCTGTTCCCCGGATGCGGTCAAATACCGGGGTGAATTCATCCGCTTCCATTATCCGCACCCTGCGCCGGTCATTTTCGCCCAGCTCCGGCACGGCAAATTCCACCACAAACCTGGTGGGCAGCACATCTCCATACTCATCGGTAGACTCATTGCCGAAGGTTTTCACCAGGGCGCAGCCATTTTCATCAAAATCTATATCGCTAATGGTGAGGCCCTCCGGATAAAGTTCGATTTTTACGCCGTTTTCTGCCAATTCCTGGTCATTTTCTGCCCGTACTCCGATAAAGGCTGTCTGCTTGGCGGCCTTATGGGCTTCTGGTGCTGCGCTGTTGTTTTGCACCTTGAGGATATACTGGTTTTCTTCGATTTCTTCTATTTCGCAGCTGAAGGGGGCGTCTTCATCAGGTTCGCATTTGACGGAGAAGGGCTTTTCCATGAAATCATTGAGCAGGAACAGGGTTTCGTAACTGCCTTCATCGCCCAGGAGCATGGGAATGGTCATGGTAAGATAATTGCCTTGCTCAGGGAAGGAAATATAGGGTTTTCCTACCAGCCGGAAGGCAACATTATTCTGGAAGGAACCTGCTTCGCCGGTGTACTTGATGCTGACCACACCTTCACTTGGGTTTTGGCGGCCCGGCACCGTCTGAGCAGAAACCAGCGCTCCCATATAGTTATCTACCAACTGGCAACCTTCTACAGATAAATTCTCCCCAGAGAAAATATCTATGGACGCGGTGAGATCCGGCCGGTCGATCTCGTCCCCTTCAGGGGTTATTTCCACGATACGAGCATAAACGCTTACCGGCTGGCTGTCATAGCGGATGGCATCGCCGAAGTCCTTGCGCAGACACATCTTATAACGGCTTTTCCTGCCATTGTTCTCCCCGCTGCCGCTTACTGCCCCAGCAATCGCCGCACCTATGCCCAGGATGGAAATGGCCAGTGCTTCGGGAAGGGGCACCGAGGTTTCACCTTTCTCTTTATCCGCCCGAGTATCCACCTGGCCTGCTGCTGCTCCGGCTGCCCCGTCAATTTTGCCCAGTTTTACACTGGCTACCTTAAACCACACATTGGCCTGGTTATTAGCATTCTCTTTCTCGGATACCTCTGGTGCGTCCTGGTTGGCCCTTTCCAGTTTTTCCGTATAGCTGCCCCGGGGATTCAGGTAAATTCGCAAAAAGCCGTCATCATCCACATACCAATCGATTCGGCCATCCACACTGTCCTGCAGAGAATATTCACCTGTAAAGGTCATGTTGTTTAAAACACTACCTGGTTCCAAGAATTCCTGTGATCCTCGGCCAGAGGCAGTACCCGCTGCTTCATAAGCCAGATCAAAGCGAGCTCCTCCCAGACTGATTTTTTCGATAGAATAAACCACATTGTGGAAACTTATATTTATTGAAGCATCCCATTCCCAAAGGTTTTCGTCCTTGCTTCCCGGCATATAATGCCCGCTACTGCCGCCGCTGTGGGCGATGCTGTAGCTGCTTTTTTCGCCCGCTTTTAAGATCCACTGGTTTCCGTCAAAAGGGTAGGTGTCCTGACCGGAATCAGCGTTGGTATTTCCGGAGGCCATTCTGATGGCTGTATAATCCATAGCCAACGGTTCCAGCACCAATTCCACCGGCAGGAATTCCTTTTCCAGAATGGCCTTGCTGATATCACCTTTGGCAGTCAGCTGCATCCCCGCAAACTGCTGCAGAGCGTAATAGTCTACCGGGTCCACATAATCTCCCTCTTTAGGACCGGCGGCAAAAGCTGCGATCGGCAACACAGATACCAGTATAAATGCCAATATAAGGGATAGAGATAAGATCCGTTTTCTCATTGGGCAGCCACCTCCTCCCTTTTGCTGCCGGTGAGTTTAACAATCACGGCAGCAATGAGGAAAATACCGCCGAAAATATAGCCATTAAATCCCCCCGGTAAAACCGAAAACACAAAACTCAGGGCAAAACCAGCTCCCCAACCCGCCATAAAACGGTTACTGCTGGTGCTATGTAAAGGCTTTTTATAGAAAATCGAGGTGAAAAACTGCCGGGCAAAGCCGCCGCCACCTGCCAGGCCTTGCAGGGAAATCCCCAGACAGGCGATAGCTGCCATACTGTTTTGTATCGAAGTACTGCCCACCATAATATTGTATAGAATAAGTGCCAAGGCCGTCCCAAGCAGCCAGCTGGCCCGGGTGGCTTTTTCTCCTTTCAGGCCGCCTGTTACAGCAGAAATACCGGTTTTCATCTGTCCCAGGGCACCTTTATCCATAATCAATGAGGTAAAAAAGGCAGCTAGTAAGCCCTTGCCCACAATGCCACCCAGTTTAATGATAAGTCCGCCTTGCAAACCGCCCTGGGCAAAGGTCAGCCAGGACAGGAATTTTGCGGGTACAGCATTGATCCCCGCTGGCGGCAGGAAGATAAGCACGATCCACAATACCGCTAAAACCAGCGCCGGGATTAGCCGCTTTTTATCTCCCAGGGCTGCCTTAAAGCCTGCCAATATCCGCCTTGCCCCACTGCCCAAAACCGCAAATGGATTGGCAAACTCCGGCATCGCCAGGGGAAACATTTCCTGAGTCAGGCTAATTTCACCCGCTGCAGCAGATGCCCGGCCGGTACTCAAGAGCTGTGTTGCTATTTTTGCAAGTGCCGGACTGAGAACTACGGGAGTACCCTGCTCCGTTTCTTTTTTAGCAGTTTCCGGGCTGACCATAGGGGAAGTCCCCGGGCTCATTATAGGAGGAATCTTTTCTTCCACTTCTTTGCCTGGTGCTTGGTTTATTACCGGCGCACCACATCCGGTGCAAAAATTAACATTTTCTTGCAGAGGTGCGCCGCAGGCAGTACAAAATTCGCTCATTGCCAACATCTCCCTTTTTAGAAATTAAAAACCTCTAATAACATGAGAGGCAATTATTTCTCCCCGAGTCCGGCCATAAACCATACGAAGCAATCAACTCCTTTCAGGCCTGCCTAATTAATTAATTTTTATAAATATCAATGGATTTGTCGTCACTAAAAGGAATGATTTTGAAGCAAGAAAGCCCCTCACCCAAAAGGATGAGGAGCCGCAGAAGTGCCTTCCTATAGCGATCACAGAGCAATCTGGTTTTTCAGCAAATTACTGATGAGTGCAGAGCGGGAGGAAACATTGTATTTGGAGAGGATATTTTTCACATGAGTCTTTACTGTATTTTCACTGATGACCAGCTCAGCGGCAATGGCCTTGTTGCTTTTACCGTCCAGGATCAATTGCAAAACGTCCTGTTCACGTTCGGTGAGCGGATCGATTGATTTGACAGTATTTATAATATCTTTTTGCTGTTTGGCCTCCATGACCGAAAAATTGATAAGGTAAGTATGATTTTTCAAAAGCATGACCAGGCGGCCGTTTAAAACTGGTAAAATAGCCAGCGTAACGCAGACCACTGCCAGAGCAATAACTGTCACATGGGCGCTGGGCAGATCCAGGGAATAGAGGGAAACGCCAATCAGGCCCCCCAGCAGCACCCCAAAGACATTGGCCGATAAACCAATGCCGAAGACCTTGGCCGGCCGGTTGCTGTAATCCAGCATTTCTCCGATAATACTCCACCAGAATAAGTCGAAAATCCCGCAAGCCCCCAGCATCAGGGTATCGACCGCAAAATAGCTGACCGCAGACCGGTCCAAAAGCATAAAGGCAATAAAAGAGGCCATCATCATCGCCATCGCAATGTATAAAAACCAGGCGCGTTTTATGTTACCCGGCATATTGCGCATGACAACCAGTGCAAGGATATAAGGGACTGCCCAATACCAGCTGGTGAGCCAGGTCAAATGGGCAAAGGCCGGATTGAAAACCTGATACATAAGCCCCGAGTTGATAGTAAGGATCACGATAAACAAGACCAGCAAAAGCATAGGCTTCCTTAGGCTGACAGATACACCGGCAGCGCTGACATCATCTGTCTGTTCCCCGGCCACCGGAAGCAGGGAAGTGAAATATGCGGCGGCAAGGAGTGCCAGCATAGATAAAGCCAACCCTATAAATGGTGAAATATACACCGCCGTCAGGTTAATAATGATCATCAGTATGTTGGAGTAAATCAGGACATCTGCACAGGTTTTGATACGCTGATTCTTAGGAGTGATACTTTTCAAGAAATACCCCCAGGCAGCCACTGCAAACCCTGAAGCCAGAGCACACATTATAAGCGACAGCACCCACAAAACCGAGGCCGGAAAGAAAAAGGGCACACTGCCTGCAAAACTGATCCCCATGGCATAAAGCATGGATATTTTTGCATTATTCGGGGTCTTTACCAAAAAACCGCAACCAAAAAGGCCGGCAAAGTGGGCGACAATGGCGGCAATGATAAAAGTGGTGGAAGATACCTGAAAATAGTCGGTTAGACTATATAAAACCTGCCCTTCGAATACAAACGAGAGTAAATATGCAAATAATAATGAAAACGCA
>JBAYYO010000170.1:0-4889 GCA_041672985.1 Syntrophomonas sp.
GGAGACAGGGGGACAGGTTTACTGTCCCCTCCGGGGACATGGGGACAGGTTTGTTGTCTCCTCATCATTGGTTGAGTCCTAGAGGTTTGGGGACAGTAAACCTGTCCCCCTGTCTCTATTCCCCCATCAGGCCCGGGATGTATCAGTCATATCCCTGATAGTCGATGGCAGTACTGATCGGGTTGGTTCCCTGACCGGTAAACTGGGCAACATCCCCCAGGTAACCGTCAAGAGCGCACTGACCAAAGGCATTAAGTAAGGCAAGTTGGGGACGGTTCTTGACTCAATTCCCTATTGATATTACATATAAATCTGGCCATAATTAGGATAATAACAGTTTAGGGGAGGCGGCTATGGAAACGGTAATGGTATTCGCACCTCATCCCGACGATGATATAATCGGATGCGGCGGGAGCATCGCCCGACATGTTCAACAAGGTAAACAAGTCTCCATAGTATATATGAGTTCCGGAGAGGCTGGCAGCCTGCAGCATAAGTCCGAGGATCTGGCCAGTATCAGGGAAGATGAAGCAACGGCTGCCGCTTGTTCGCTGGGGGTCACGGATTTGACCTTCCTGCATTTTCCCGACGGCTACCTGGAGTTTAATAAAGAGGGTCTGGATTGCATCGTAACCCTGCTCAGAGCCAAAAAGCCGATTTTAATCTATCTGCCCCACAGCCAGGATGCAGTTCCTGATCACCAGATAACCAACCGCCTGGTGCTGGAAGGCTGCCGCCGAGCTGCCGGGCCCTGGTTTCCTGAGTACGGTAAGGAGGCATGGCAGCCCAAGACCATTTTGGGCTATGAAATATGGACTCCGTTACAGTTTGTTGGCTACAGTGAGGATATCAGTTCTTTTATGGCGGACAAGCTGGCGGCTCTGAGAATGCACAGAAGCCAAATCGATGGAATAGCCTATGACCAGGCCATTCAGGGTCTGAACCGCTATCGGGGCATCATGACCGGGAAAGGTGATTACTGCGAATGTTTCCAATTAATCCAGGCCCAAATATAAGGCGCAAGACGGATATGGAACCATTAAGTCACAAGATACTGATGATTACTCCTTTTGATAAGAGCCAGCGGGGCAATACCTTGACTACTGCCCGCATACAATCGGGTTTAACCGCCCGGGGCTTTCACATTGACCGCCTATCCCTGGAAGACCACAATTGGGAAGGGCAGATGCAGCTTGCCCTGGCGCAGTCAGAATATTCTTTGGTACACGGATTCCATGCCCTGCATTTCAATAAGGTTTTACAGTTGTTTCCCCAAATACGCAGCCTGCCTATTATTTTAACTACCACCGGAACGGATATCCATTATGACCTGTGGGGTGCTGAGAAAGCATTGGTTTGGGATGCTATTCAGTCGGCGCAAAGAATCGTGTTTTTCAATGATGATTTTCGCACTGGTCTTCTGGCGGTCTATCCGGAAATCCTGGATAAACTGGTGACCATCCCCCAGGGAGTATTTCTGGAACAAGGACCGATTAAAAGCCGTCAGGAACTGGGGTTATCAACAGATGAGTTCATTTTTCTCCTGCCCAGCGGGCTACGTCCCGTAAAAGACATCCATTTGGCTGTCGATGCCCTATCCCTCCTGTACCAGAAAAAACCCGCTATTCGTTTACTGATAATTGGGCCGATAATTGATTACCAGTATGGCTCGCAAGTATTGAGTCGCATTAGCGAACTATCCTGGGTTACCTACCTGGGAGAGATTCCGCACAATGAAATGGCTAACATATTTGCGATAGGCGATGTAGTAATTAATAGTTCCTTGTCGGAAGGCCAACCCCAAGCCGCCCTGGAAGCCATGAGCCTTGGTAAACCCTGCATTTTGACTGCGGTATCCGGCAACCTCAACCTGATTAAAGCAGGTGTAGAAGGATTCTACATCAATGACCGCTTAGAAATGTTTACCGCTGCGGAAAGATTGCTCGAAAATAAGTCACTGAGGGAAGAGATGGGGCAGAACGCCCGCAAGCTTATTCAAGCCAGGTTTACAGTGGAGCAGGAAATAGATGCCTACCAGAGGCTATATTGCAGTATGTGATGCTGACATCAAAATATCGATTGGCACCCGCCCACATATAACTTGCCCAGGAGAATAGTCAGCAAGTAGATTCCCGGTATAAGAATGAAGCCTCCTGCCAGTCGCCAGGAGGAGGGGTTGCCTTTTTGGCTCAATATTATAGCAGCAATGGTGTTGGGGGTTTTTGATTTAACTAGAGCGACAATCCACTCGGCTTGTTGGAGGTAACCATAGGTACCCCAGCAGCCCACCAGAAGGTTGGTTACTAATACATATAAAAATGATAGGGGGCCAAAATGATTAACAACTATTGCTATCAAGGGATTGTTTAAGTTAGGATCTAACCCGGGAGAAGCCCAATAAACAAAGTCAAATGGAATCGCTATTAGCAACCAAATGAAAAGCGGGGCATATAGTTTTCGGTAGAATAACCATATGGGGCCCAGTACCGCAGCCGGCCAGTTCCAATATATTTTGCTCTTTCTGATTTTAAGAATCTCCCTGGCTCGGAGGTATTTGTCCGCATGGACACCAAGATAATCTGCCCATAATGAGTTGTGGTCTACTATCCTTTTGGACCAATTTACAGTTTCGATTTGCAATTTCTGCTTCACTCCCCGGGAATTACCCCTATTTATAAGCCAGGTATTTATTTCTACGCCAATATATTAATATCCTTCAAAATGAAACTAAATCCGACAGTTCTGATAGTGTTAATGGGAAGGGAAAAAGAGCGACAGGATAGAATACTAAGTTGTAAAATATAAAAACAAGCTAAACAACGAGGGGGGTAAAATGTGAGTTACCATAATATAATCTATGCGGTCTCGGAAGGCATTGCTTGGATTACGCTAAACCGTCCCGAAAGATTAAACTCCCTGAGCCCGGAAATGATGAATGAGTGGATCGATGCACTCGTTAATGCGGGAAAGGATAGTAATGTTCGGGTTATTGTTGTTACGGGAGCAGGACGTGCCTATTGCACCGGTTTGGATCTGAAATCCCTGGGGAAGGTCAAAATAGAAAACGGTGAAGTCGAGGGAGAGATTGTTGGCGCTGGCATCCGTCTGGTCGAAGCCATGCAGAGTTGTCCGCAGCCGGTAATCGCGATGGTAAACGGCCACTGCTATACAGGTGGTTTGGAGTTGCTGTACGGGTTTGACCTTATCGTAGCTTCGCAAGAGGCTAAGTTCGGTGATACCCACGCTAAATGGGGCATCAGACCAGGTTGGGGCCTCAGCCAGCGTATGCCCCGGATAATAGGAATGATGCGCGCGAAAGAGCTTTCCTTCACTTGTAGGACGTTTTCAGCCGAGGAGGCTAAGGAATTAGGTTTGGTCAACCGGGTGGTCCCGGCTGACATGCTTAAAGAAGCAACCATAGCCCTAGCCCGGCAAATAATGCCCAATAGCGCCGAGGCCATAGCCGCAATTAAGGATCTCTATAATAAAGGTATGGAGATGTCATTACAAGACGGACTTCAATATGAACAGGATACCCATTATATAATCAGGGATACCAACGAACGTCTTTTTGGGTTTAAGAAGAATTAGGTGTTATAAAAATACCAAAACTCGCCCGGCCGATAACAGGTGAAAAGATCAAGGCATAAGAAAAGCCAACGTAAGTGGTAACTATTTGGTGACGAAAGAACCTGAAACGAATAGATTACAGAAAACACAGAACCCGCTTTTTGGCATATAACCTTAAAGCGGGTTCGTCATCATTCAGATACCAATACAGCAAGGCTCCGTTGGCGTCTATAGCTCCAATGCCCTCTTTCTGATATCTTTTTCCTCTGAATCTGCTGGATCATCCATAATAATGCCATGCACTTTTTTTCTTTTTGTATCAGGTTCTACACATACAAAGGTAAGGAATCCGTCCATATGCGACGTTTTAAATATTTCAGAGACTGCTTTTACATATACCGTAATACTGGTGTTGCCTACTTTGGCAATCTTAGATAAAACGGTTATAATATCGCCTTTGGGGACCGGTTTTTTAAAATTCAATTCATGTATATTAACAAATACTATCTCCTGTGGTTTACCATGTTCAGCCGCAGCCGCAACAAAGGCAGCTTCAACCATCCATTCCGCTGAACGTCCGGCATAAAGTGTTCCATGATGATTTAGATCCTCGGATTTAATTAAATGTGAAATGCTGTGATTTTTCATTATAACCTCCATCCCGCCGCTAGAGCGGCGATACAAATAGTAGTTAAAACGGGGCGCAAACTAGCCATGAAATATCATCACAAATAACTTTACACCCACTGGCAACTAACTCATCAATATCTGTATTAAAGGCCAGCATATTGTCGCCGCAATCATGAAAATACAATTCGGCCCCGGGTGCCAAATCATGAACAATCTCCAGCATGATGTTTTGTGCCTCAAGGGAGGAATGATTATAAATATGAAAATTAATATTCCCTATATCTAACTCAATACACTTATTTAGAAGCTCAAGGATTATATTCTTTGTTCTCTCATCTAATTTCCCCTAACAACCCGCGATAAAGCATAGCTAATATATTGGTTAAGGCTAACTCCTTCTGCTTTTGCAGACTGAACCAGAGTGCGATGAAGCGTCTTAGGTACTCTTACATTAAACTTACCAGAATATTCTTCTTTTGGCTCCGAGATCTCTCTGCCATCTTCAAGGGCCACCATGATCCAGGCTTTTTTAGCATCTTCTATCATATTAAAGATTTCTTCTTTGGTTTCTGCCTGAGTAAGGCAGCCGTGTAAATCCGGAATTTCCGCAACATAACCGCCTTCCTTACAAGGGTAAATTTCAACTTTATAGGGTAGTGCCATATAATATTTCAGATCTTTATTCATTA
>JBAYYO010000171.1:0-4884 GCA_041672985.1 Syntrophomonas sp.
ATATGGCAATTGGGTACAGAAGCTATTTAGTGGAGCAAGAAGAGAGGTTGCACAAAGAATGGCGGATACTACCCCGATTATCAACCTAACCGGGCAGCCTTTGAGCACAAGAAGGCTCCGGTGCCTGACACCAACTTATCAATACGAAAGCTCGCTTTTGGAGGATAAATATATTGGATTGTTATAGTAATGGCCAATTAATAAATAATAGAAACTCTACAGATAATGAATTTTACTTTCAATGGCATTTTATTGAGAATTGTAACCTGAGATGTAAGCACTGTTATCAGAAGAAGTATAGTATTTCAGATTCTCCACGAGAACAAGTTTTTTCGATGGCAACTATTATTGATAAAACTTTAGAAAAATAGGGAAAAATTGGGAGGATATCTTTAACTGGTGGCGAACCTTTTATAAGAAGAGATTTACTTATAGATTTAATAGATTTTTTTAATAAATCCAACAATTGTGAAAGAATTGGTATTCTAACTAATGGTACATTGATTGACGATGCAATTGCCTTTGACTTAAAAGCTTTTGAAAAGTTAAAGGAAATTCAAGTATCAATTGATGGAGCTTCTCAAGAAAGTCACGATCGGATTAGAGGTAAAGGTAGCTTTGATAAAGCGATTGAAGGAATAAAGATTCTTATACGCAGTGGTTTTTATGTAAGTCTAATGTTTACTTTACATAAGCTTAATAAGGATGAAGTAATAGGAGTAATTAATCTGGCAGAACAGCTGGGTGTTAATGCAATCACCATTGAACGTATGACTCCAATGAATACGGATGACATCAATAAATTTTATCTCAAGCCAAATGAGTTATTCGATACATATAATGATATATATAGAAAAAAGATCGAGATAGAACAATATTCTAGTTTAAAAATAAGGGTATCACGTCCGTTATGGACACTCTTTAATGAAAATATTGGAGGCTTTTGCCCAGTTGGATTAACAAGTCTATGTATACTTCATGATGGGACAGTTTTGCCATGTCGTAGGCTCAATATTCCGCTTGGTAATATATTGACTGATGGTCTTTTTAAGATATGGTACACCTCAGATATATTATGGAAGCTAAGAAATAAGAATTTACTATCTAAGAAATGCAGGGATTGTGATAGCCTCGCAAATTGTGGGGGGTGTCGGGCAATTGCGTATCAGGTTTACGGGGATTTTATGGGCGAAGATCCCCAATGTTGGAAATAACGAGATATTAGAGGTTGGGGAATAATGAACGAAGAAGGAATTTATAGGCTCTCGGAAAGTTATAGTTTGTTTAAAGGTGATTTTAAAGAAGTTAAGTATTTCCTTTTTAATATTGAAGATGGGACAATTTATAAAATGAACAGTGTTAGTTATGATATGTTATCTTTATTCGATGGAAATAGGCAGATAAATGAAATTCTTGATTTATTTTTGAGTCAATATAATGGAGAAGAAAAACAAATGAAATCGGATTTTTTTTATCTAGTTAGTTCCTGGCTGAAGAAAAAAATATTAGTTGCTGGAGGTGAGCATGATGGAAGAAAAGAAAAATTATGAAGCTCCGGTGTTTGAGGAAGAGCAAGAGATGAACTTCTCTAAAGAAATATGGGAAGAGTTTAGCGATGGAAAATGGTGTTTCGGATGTACTAACTGTAATTGTAATTAAATATTAAACCGTTATTCTAGGAGGTCGATGCAAGTCGGGCTCCTAGTTGTTTATTGTCAAAAATTTGTCACTCGAAAGGAAAATAAAAAATGGGGGAAAAAGGGGAGAATAAGCGGGGGATTTTTAAAAATATAACCTGGTTTGAAATTGCAATAATAGTAATTACATTTATCGTTTTGTTTTATGGAGGTTACTTTCTTTCATTTCATTTTTTAGGAAAGGTGTTACAGCCAATCTAAAATGTCCGGTGATAGACGGTGTTAGTTGTCCAAAAATTGACGGAAGCTTAGGCCAAGAAACACCGCCTAATTCACTAATTAATTCAATTCGCCCTGAATAACCAGCTTAACCATATGATCATCAATAATCCTTTTTCCATTTTGCGCTCCATATAACAGACAATGAGTACAGAGTTTGTTCACCAACCTGGCCGCCCCGGCAGAGTATTTGAATACTTCGTCGATGGCATTATCCGAGAAAATATCATGTTCAGTACCGGCATAAGAAAGATGGTTTTTTACATATTCTCCAACCTGCGCCCGATCCATATGGGTTAGTTTGCACTGCAAATCAATCCGCTGCCTTATGGCTGCGTAGGATTGAAGTTTTAATCGCTCCCACAACTCGCTCTGGCCCACCAGAATTAACGCCATGGGACTCTGCGCATCCATCTTGAAGTTTAATAAAAACCGTACTTCTTCCAGCATCTCTTTATCCAGCAGATGGGCTTCATCCAAAATTACTACCGGCTGCAGATGATGAATACCCTGTAACAGCTCAATTTCTCGATGTAATTGGCGCTTGGCGTCACCCCGATAGAATTTGGCTTCACATCCTAACTGCTCCAAAAGCCCTTTGTAGAAATGCCGGGGGGTTAATTTGGAATCTGCCAGGTACATTACCATATATCTTGAAGCATCAAGTATCTCTTTAAACCTGCGTATGGTTGTGGTTTTGCCGGTTCCACAGTCACCGGTTATCACTGCAAACAACTGACGTTTAGCCGCATATTCAAGCCTCCCCAGGATTTCTTCCAGCATATTCGATTGGTACAATTGATCAGTTGGTATATCTCTTGAAAACGGAGTATGGTTTAATTCGTAGAATTCTTCAAACATGATTGCCCTCCCTGTTTACTGACCGGTAAGATATGGCGGGAGGCGCAACTTCTTTGCGCTCCTGGTTTTTCTTAGATGCGGCATTTAACAGCCGAGAAGAACTAGCAGGTTCGGGCTGCAAATGTTCAGGCAGCTTAGGTCTGGGACCGCTTTTTTCTCCAATAACCAGGGGGCGGGCTTTTAAAGCTTCATGACCTTCATATTCGATGGTTAATATGCTAACATCAGCTGGATCATAGATAACGTCTACCTTGCAGCCGATGAAGTTTAGACCGACTTCATACTTTTTCCCTGCAAAGCTGATGCAGCCCACCTTATCTACTTTGCGTTCTTCCCAGTGAAGGAATGCACTGGCGATGGTTTCAGGGTCAAGAAAATTCAAGGCTTTTTTATCACTGCGATAAGCGGTTTCGGGACTGATATTATCTTCCAAACTGGAATGGGCTTTCTTCTGGTAGCATTCGGTTAGCCAGACCTGAAACAATTCGTTTAATTTATCCAGGGTTTGAGGTTTTTCCAAGGCAGCCTCTGCCAGAAAGGAATCTACCAGTCTGTTGAATTTTTCCACCTTGCCGGTAGCTTCTGGAGAGTAGGGTTTAGCAAACAGTAATCTAATCCCCATTTTGGCACAGGCTCTATTCATCCATTTGGTTCTATATTGGCTGCCATTATCAAAATACACTCTTTCCGGAATTCCGCATTTTAAAATAGACTGCCGGAAACAGTTTTCTACAATTATCTGATCTAAAACCGGATAAAACTGCCCGTGTAGTACGTAACGGGTAGCATCATCCAAAAAGGTTACCAAGTATACTTGTTTTTTAGCCCCGTCTTTACCTATGGGTAAGTAGGGTCCATATTTTATGTCAGAATGCCACAACTGATTGCGGTATTTCTTTTGAAAGCGCCGGGCAGCAGTGCCGGCATCTGCATAAAGACGCATATGCCTTGAGCTGTAGCCACGCTCTGCCAGCTTTTCCTGCAGGGTGCTGCGCTTGATTTCGCCAAGGTTAACCAAGCCTTCCCACTCCAGGATCTGAATGATCTGGCTTATGCTGCGCCCCGGCACTTGGCGGCGCAGTAGTATGGCCTGCTCCAGTATGTTTGCCGGGATGGCCTCTTCACTTTGGCGTCTCCCTCTGCCTTTAGGCTTTAGGCCACTAAAGCCATAATTTTTGTACTGAGCCAGATATCTGCGCAGAGTACGCTCAGAAATACCGGTTTGTTCGTGAATCTGAGCCTTGATTTGTTTGGCCTTGGCCGCATCCATTTCTTCGCCTAACAGCGGGGACAAGAGCTGCATCCTTTCAGCAGCTATCGCTTCTGCTTTTTTTCGATCTCTCATGTTGAACTCCTCCTTTTAGTTTTGGCTTCAACATGAGTCTACCGCTTGGCTTTCAGGTCATTAAGGCAGAACGGGTATGTACCCATAAATTAAAATTCACTATTGGGCGGACAACTCTAGATAGCCATCCGGGGGCATCTCCTACATAATGCCAGATTTTTTGGAGCTTGGACTTGGGAAGACTGGACTCTTCTTCCACAGATTCTTTTCCGTACCGGATTGAAAGTGATAAAAGACACCCCATAAGGTAATCATATATGGCCTTAAACCAGTTTAGCCATCTTCTAATGGTTGAGTCATCTGCCGAAACGGTTAATTTGCTGTTTTCGCTAATAACTGTCTCTATGCTTTCCCTTCCATAGCGTTTGTATGGAACCAAAATATCCGGGAGTTCATGGTGTATTTTTTGGCATTCTACGCATCTCATCCTGCGGATGATTAGGTCTACTTTGTCCCCGGTTTCTTTTATGTATCCTCGATGACGACTGCCAATGATCTCTAGATCCCCACCACAGCATGGACAAAAGCTCTGTTCCTTGCTCCTAATAAAAAACACCTTTTGCAGGGTTTTCAATCAGCTCATATTCTGTTAAAATAACCATGATTTTTGGGGGACGTCTCTGGTGCTTCTGTTGGTCCAGTTGCACATCTTGCAGAGGCGTCTTTTCCTTTCTATATTATCATGGTCATTATATCCAGCAATTCCTGGTCAGGCAATTACATCAGCTTTCGGGCTTTTTAACTTAGCGGAAACACCTCACT
>JBAYYO010000172.1:0-4883 GCA_041672985.1 Syntrophomonas sp.
GATACTATTACCGGATCAAAGGTCAGGAATGGGAAGGTAAGCCAATACCTGCCCCCCGGAAGTTGATGGTAGATATTATTGATGCTCCAAGTATGATCCTGAAGCAAATCGACAGTTTTGGTACCGCCTGCAGCTTCGGGAATGAGACTGTGGTGGATGGGAAACGCTGCCTGCTGGTTAATTGTGGTTTTGATAAAGCTGCTTATGTTAATAAATATGTAGATTTTTTAAATAGCATAATAGAAAATCCCTCGTCCCCCTACGATATCAATATATCTGGCCTGGACATAGAAGCCAATAAGAAAATGTGGTCAGAAATGAAATGGATGTCAACCTACAGCCTGCTCATAGAAGAAGATACTGCCCTTTTAAAAGGCTTGCAATTGCATAGCACCCGCGCATTATCAGAGCAATTTCAACCCGAATACTATCTGGATATCCAGCTCTATGACTTCAATAAACCAGTATCTATGCCGAGCGTGTCAGGAAACGGTTCTTAAAGGGTTCAAGCGGGAGGGTTGAGCAGTTAATATAGGGTAGCGCCGGTTTGATTTTGGCCTGCTGTTTATCATTAGGGGCTTAGGATAGGAGATTAAGATGGCATCGAAATTCCCACAAGCAGAATCGTTTTTGTTGAACGGAGTTGAAGACACCGCCTGTCTGTTTATCCATGGATTTACCGCCTCCCCCTCGGAAGTCTATCCGGTAGCCCGACTCATTTATGAAAAGACCGGTTTTACAGTTAGTGGACCGCTGCTGCCGGGTCACGGGTGCAGTCCTGAGGAAATGAATCAGACCGGCTGGGAGGATTGGTTTGCCAGGGTCGAGCAGGAAATAGATTTTCTCCGGAGAAGATGTAACCGGATTTTTGTAGCCGGATTATCGATGGGCGGCCTTTTGAGTTTGCATGCTGCCAACCAGGATACCAACCTGAAGGGTGTGATTGCCATTAATACCCCCATTTTTACTAAATCTCACCGATTGATGGCTTTGACCCCCCTGTTGCGCTACCTAAAGCCCTACTATCCAAAGAAGATGGATAGAGATACCACGGAGCTGCAAAAAATGGGGCGGTTTGCCTATCCCGTAATGCCTCTTAAAGCGCTTCAGAGCATGCATGTTTTACGAGATACCCTTATAAAGGAGCTGCCCGAACTGAACGTACCGATATTGCTTTTTCAATCCCGTTGGGATGAATCGGTAGATCCCCGCAGTGCGCGCTTCATTAAGGATAAGGCTCAACAGGCTCCGGTAAAGCTTATAGAACTAGAGAATTCCGGCCATATTGCTACCATGGGTAATGAAAAGCTGCTTATAGCTAAAGAGATAATCGAGTTTATCAGTTAGATTAGCACACGGGGACGGTTCGAGACTGCTGAAAAAGTATCATAAATGTCATCCTGAGGAGCTGCAGGCGACGAAGGATCTCTTTTGGAAGTCTGTAATATTGGGGCTTTAGCTAACGAGATTCTTCGCTATCGCTCAGAATAACACGCAAAAGAGCACTTTTTCAGCCGTCTCGGACGGTTCTCGTTTGCTAACCAGGTAATGCATATACACGGTTAGCACACGAGAACCGTCCCCGTGTGCTAAGTAAAAATATGCATAAAAATGGGTATACTATAGGATATAATGAGCACCGGAAGGGGTGAGAACATGATTCAGAGTGAGGAAATACTTGCTTATATGCGCCAGGAAAGCTATCGGCCCTTAGCCTATGCTGAACTCATGGCTGTTCTGGACCTGGATGAGAAAGACCAGGCTCAGTTTGCTATAATTATGGGCCGGCTGCAAAAGGAAGGCGAGATATTAAAGACCCGCAAGGATAAATATGGCCTCCCCGAAAAGATGAATACTTATCGGGGGATTATTAAACTCAGCCAGCGTGGTTATGGTATATTACTGCCCGATGAGCCCGACATGGAGGACATTTTTGTTTATGGCCGTAACTTAAACGGAGCTATGCACGAAGACCGGGTTTTGGTCAGAATTCATCAGCGGGGCGGTCTCAACCAGCGCCCGGAAGGAGAAGTAATCAGGGCCATAACCCGTGCCAACCAGGAATTGGTGGGGACATTTGAAAAACGCAAGAACATGGCGCAGGTCATTCCCGATGATTCCCGTCAGATTTATCCTATTTATGTAAAGCCGGACAGCAAATCAAAGGTTCGCAATGGCGACAAGGTGCTGGTGCGTATAACCAGCTGGCCTGATAAGGATAGATATCCAGAAGGCAAAATCGTTGAAGTCTTCGGGCGCAAGGGTCTGCCCGGGGTGGATCTACAAATCGTAATCAAAAAGTTTGGTTTGCGCGAAAAATTCCCCACCGCCGTAATTGAGGAAGCCAGGCAAACAGCCCAATCGGTTCCTGACGAAGAGATGTCCCGGCGACGTGACCTGCGCGGGCTGCGTATGGTGACCATTGACGGGGAGGATGCCAAAGATCTGGATGATGCAGTTTCCGTACAGAGGATCGAGAATGGATATCGTCTGGGGGTGCACATCGCCGACGTTTCCTATTATGTAAAGGAAAACAGCAAATTGGACAAGGAAGCGTATGAGAGAGGGACCAGCGTTTATCTGGTTGATAAGGTCTTACCTATGCTGCCACCGGAGCTATCCAACGGCATCTGCAGCTTGAATGCCGGCGAAGATCGACTGGCCATGAGTTGTATTATGGATATCGATCCCTCTGGAAAGGTAGTTAAACATGAAATATTCCCATCGGTAATCCATGTGGAGCAGCGCATGACCTATACCGCTGTGAACCATATATTGAGGGACAACGATAAGGAATATATTGAGCAGTATAAAACTCTGGTGGAAGATTTCCGCTTGATGAAAGAGCTGGCCGACATCCTCCGGGCTGAAAGGATGAACCGGGGAGCCCTGGACTTCGATTTCCCCGAGGCCAAAGTGATCGTGGATGAAAATGGTGCTCCGCTGGAGATAAAGATTCGTGAAAGCGGTCCGGGCGAATTGCTGATAGAGGATTTTATGATCAAAGCTAATGAAGTGGTGGCCCGGCATCTTTTTAAAAAGGAGATTCCTACTCTGTACAGGGTGCATGAAAAGCCCGAGGGGGACTCCCTTAACCGCTTAAATAATGTGCTGGGAGTGTTTGGGCATAAGATTAAGGAAAACAGGGTAAACCCCCCAGCATTTCAAAAGATACTTCAAGATATCAAAGGCAGTCCGGGTGAAAAAACCATCTCCTTGATGCTGCTGCGCTCCATGAAACACGCTCGTTATGCCAATCAGGCCCTGGGGCATTTCGGGCTGGCGTCCGAGTATTACTGCCACTTTACCAGCCCTATCCGCAGATATCCGGATCTTATCGTACACAGGGTGTTAAGGCTCCTGCTGGAGGGTGGAATGACCGGTAAAAAAAGAGCCTTACTGGAAAAAAAGATGGGTCTTTACGGCGAGCACTCGACCCTGCAGGAAATGAAAGCGGAAGAGGCGGAACGCGACCTGGTCGATATCAAGAAATGCCAGTATATGCAGCAGTTTATCGGCGAAGAGTTTACCGGGAGAATCTCCTCGGTGCTGTCTTTTGGATTTTTCATTGAATTACCCAATACCGTCGAAGGTCTGGTGCATATCTCCAGTATCCAGGATGATTATTACGAATTTAATGACCGCAACTATACCTTGCTTGGTACTCATACCGGCAAGAGATACTCCATTGGTGACGAGGTAAGGGTTCTATTGGTGAAGGTGGATGTAGATGCAGTTAAGATTGACTTTGAGATAGCCTGAAGTACCGGGCTAATTTTCGCCTTAACTCCCAAACATCCCCAAGCATTGGGATTGCTTTTCTGATAAATTTCAGATATTTTAAAGGGTTAATTCTATTCCTGTCGAAGTAAATACTCCATAAGTAAATAAATTGGTTTAGTTTTCGAGCTGCTGTACCTAATGCCGGGGCGATGGACAGCAGCCGATAGGGTATAGCGGGAAACGGCTATGCCTCCCGATGTGGAAAGAAAGCGAACTGATAACCTATGGAGTATCCATTTTCTATGGATAAATCATTAGTCAGTTGTTGGATTTCTGCAACTGGCTTTTTTTATGGGCAAAAAACACATTTCCCGCCGGGAGGAAAGATAATTATGGGGGTGATAAACGGCCAATAAATCATTCTGTCATTAAGAGAACTAAATAAAGAAGGAGGGGATAATTAGTGATTGGGAGAAGAAGACAAAAGTCTTCTATAGCAATGGTATTGACTTTATTTTTCATCATGTCCATGGTCCTAACAGTGCCGCCGGTGCAAGCAGCCGATATGACCGTTGAACTATTAAGCCCTGCGGCCACATTGTTAAGCGATGATGGCACTACGGTTACATATCAAGTTGACGAAGCTCTGGATAGCGCGAATATTGTTTTCCAGTGGAATTTCGGCAATGGCGTGGACACTTATCTGGAAGCTAATGAAGATTTGGTGACGCTTACCGAAGTAGGTGGCTCCTCAATTGTTCTGGATAAGTCTTTGGATTTTAGCTATGCCGAACAGCAGGAGCCGAAGCTGCGTCAACTGGATTTAAATCTGCAGAGTGTAGAGTTAAATCCAGGCAGTGAATATACAGTTACTTTGGGTGCGGCAATTACAGCGAACAATGACGCGACATTAGCCAAGGATTACATCTGGAAGTTTAGTACTGCAGAGGGGGCCGGAGGAGATCCACCTGACACAACGGCTCCAGTTATCACCCTCGTGGGCAGCCCCACGGTTGACGTGCCTCTCGGAGCAGCCTATACCGATGCAGGCGCAACTGCGAGCGACAATGTTGATGGCGACCTAACCTCCGCGATCGTAACTGTCAACAACGTGAACACCAGCGCGATCGGAAGCTACAGCGTAACCTACAATGTAAAAG
>JBAYYO010000173.1:0-4875 GCA_041672985.1 Syntrophomonas sp.
CGGGCAGTTGCCTAAAATATTTAGTTTTCATAATTGATTTTCTAAATTCTCTCAGAGTAATCACATCATCAATTTCGAAAACAGAAGCCTCGTTATTTAATGATGAAATGTCCTGCAAATGGTCAATAAATTTAGTTACCCTTTTATTTGAAAAGGTTGTATTTTCTAAAATCCATTTCTTCAATTCGGCTTTGCGAACATCAATGATATTTGAATTAGCCATCTCTGTCATCTCCGTTTTGTTGCGCCACTAAATCGCATCTTTTGAGTTCAGGCAAGACCTAATCCTGTTAATAAATATTCTCCTGACCGCCCGCTCTACCGGCTGCACTTCGTTCCGCTCTCGGTACCAGCTCCCCGTCGATATTCCTGTGCGGTCCTGCTATACCTATCCCTATTATATTTGTCTATCCCCTGCCTTCGGCAGGGAGCTGCTGCGGCAGTTGGGAAATCTATACCTGCCCGGCGTAATCTCCTCCGGACTGCTACGCGCCCTCTGGAACTTCCCCCTCTACCACTGCAGGCCCAGGGCTCCAGGCTGCCCGATCGGCACTCACCCACGCGCGCTGCGCCTTCCGTTCGCGGACGGGACACCCTGCCCACCAGGATTATACCGGCTCATTTATTAGCGTTCAAGGTTTCCCACTGGCGGGCTCTGCCCGACCTTGATCACTTATAAAAGCTGCCCCCGCCCTTCCCTGAATAACCATTTCCGTTCGGCTATTTATTTTTATCCATTTAGACAAAATTCTATTTTGAAAACGAAATTCCTGCAATTGGAAAGAAAATGAATCATTGGCAGCTAATTATTGGCACAAATTGCTGCTGGTTTATCCATCAAAAAAAGCCCCTCGACAGGGCTTAAATTACGCTTTTAAAGTTCAAATCTTTCCACTCGGGCCGTTTTATCGGTCAAATACTGCTACCCGACCCTGTTCCTCGACCACCGAGCGGAAGACGATGACCGGAACTGGCTGGCACATCCATCCCCGGTGCCAGCCGGTTCCAGTCATGGCCTGGAGCGGGATATATACACCTTTTTAGAAAATCCCTTAGTTTTAGTCATAATAGTAAAATATGACAAATATCCTTATATGTGTGCTAAAATATACAACAATAATTGCTTTAATTGCAGGTAATATCGAGGTGTGAAATGATAGATAGAATAGAATCGAAAGTGTTGGAAATAGTCAGGGAAAAAATAAACAGGGCTATTGCGCCAATTAACGGAGCAATTGTATTTTTAAAAGGCTTTGATCCTAGAATTTATGAGAATATAACAAGAGACTACGAAGAGTTAATAGCTCAAGGAATAATGACATCAAATGGTATCGATTTAAAAAAACTTGATGAGCAAAAAAACATTATATTCGCGTGTATTCTTTCTGCAGTTGACCAACAGTATGTTGCTCCATATGAACTCCTACAATTGTTATCATCAAACTTTGATGATATTGGGAAATTATATAAGGGCTCTTTAATAGTTATCGTTAATAATTATTTTGATAACTTATATCCGGCTTGGGCTATTGATAAAGAATTACTTGCCCAATATTATGAATATTGTCGTAATGAAGAAGCGCGTCCTAGCGATGTTCCCGACACAGTTTTATTAGCATTAAACTACTATGGCCGGATAGAAATGATAGATGAAAGATATTTTATCAACTATCTTTCTAATGAAATAACTGGTCTAAATACGATATTTGCTTTTTCCATTAATGAACAGTTTTCTATTGATTACCAATCTATATCTGAACTTGATAACTATACTGAATTGTCGGTTTCACAGTGCCAAGAGTACATTGCCTTAAAAACTGAATTGCTTTATACAGATAAGCAACAAAAGACCATTAATATTCTTGTGGATAGGGCAACGTTTGATAAATCTACCGCTCTTAAAATGGATTTAGCCATATTTATAAGCCTTGTTGGAGCTTTCCATACCGTAAATGTTTTCTATTTTGAAAATGTTATAAAGGAAAAGGATTTTTCAGATTATTTAAAATTATTGAATGACATATGGGGATATGATAGTTTCAGAGAATTAGAATTTTATTCTGAACCCGATATCTCCAGGGAGAAAGCTGTTTTTTCCCAGGGCAATATAATTGCAGATATTATTGAGCAATGCAAAAAAGCGCTTGATAGTCAAGAATACCAGGATATATTTATTACTTCTTCGACTGGTGCGGGAAAATCGATACTTTATCAATTGCCAGCATTATATCTTGCAAAGAATTACCACCTATTAACCATTGTTTTATCGCCTCTTAAAGCCTTAATGAAAGATCAAATTGACGGATTGAGAGATGTAGGAGTTTTCAATTGTGACTATATCAATTCCGACCTCTCTCCATCAGAAAAGCAGGCTATTATAGACCGTATTAAAATCGGTGAGATAGATGTATTGTATATATCTCCAGAATTTTTGATTGCCTATGATATTCGAAGCATTATCGGTGATCGTAATCTAGGGATGATTATTGTAGATGAAGCGCATTTGATAACTACCTGGGGTAGAGATTTCAGAATTGACTATTGGTATCTGGGAACCTATTTAAATAAACTCAGAAAATTTAATACCGTAGGGCAATTTATTATTGCATCTTTTACCGCAACTGCGGTTTATGGCGGAAATGATGACATGGTTTTTGAGACTATTGATAGTCTATACATGAAAAATCCAATCCGTTACTTAGGAAATACCAGACGATCAGATATAAAATTTGAGATAAATAATTGGAATAACCCAGCCTACAGGGAAAGGAAGAGTGCTTTTGTTAATTTTCGTATTGATGAATTTGTAATAAACAATAAAAAGAGCATTGTTTATTTTCCATATACAAGCCAAATAAACGAAACCATGGATCAACTGGAAAAAACCAGCCGTGAAAAAGTAATTCCATACTATGGAAAATTAGATAGTGATCATAAAGCATTTTTTGAAAAACAATTTAGAAATAACCGGATGACTGTAATGCTGGCAACGAAAGCTTTCGGCATGGGCGTTGATATTAGTGATATTGCCAATGTTTATCATTATGCCCCCACCGGCAATCTTTGTGACTATGTTCAGGAAGTTGGGCGTGTAGCACGCAGGGAAGATATAATTGGACATGCTATTATCGACTTTCATCCACGTGATCTTTCGTATTCAAAGATTCTTTATGGGCTTTCTGGACTGCGGTTATATCAATTACAAGAGATGCTCAAGAAAATCAATAATATCTATCGAAAGGGTGGAAGACGCAATTTTCTCGTTAATGCTGAATCGTTTTCTTACCTTTTTAATCCCAATGACGATATCGGAAACAGTGTAAAGAGTGCTCTTCTGATGATTGAAAAAGATTTAGAGAAAAAGTATAGTGGTGTTCCGGTATTAATTGTCCGTCCAAGAAGTTTATTTTCAAAAGTATATGCTCTGATTCCGCAATCGATCGAAAAAGACTTCACGAATAGCAATTATGGTCAATATGCTAAGAAAATACAGAACGGCAGAGAAACCGTTTATGAAAGAAATGGACCGCATCCTTCAGTTATGTTAATTAAAGAAAGCGGTGACACCTTTGAATTAGATTTGAAATCCATCTGGGAAAACAATTTTCAGGATGTAACGTTTCCTCAATTAAAAAATTTGTTCTATGAGAAAACTCTTTTTAGTGAGTTCAATGACCCCATTATTCCCAGATACAAGTTATCCGTTGCTCTAAAGCACACTATTCAAGAAACTAGAGAGGAATTAAGACAATATGCACTTCAATTGGTAAAAGTATTCTCATCACTACATAACCGTTTTTTTCAGAAATCAGACTTTATATCTATATTAAGAAAATCTATTGGGGATGAGGTAATTTCCAGAAAAGTAAGTAATATTATTTTGGAAATGTTTATTATATCAAATGAACCTTTTAAAAGTAAAAAAGGCAATTTTATACAAAGAAGAGTTAGTGCTAACGGCGAGGAGTTTAGAATCGTAGATAGGACATATAACATGTTGCCACATCAGCTTGAGAAGCTATATTCTGCTCTAGTTAACGGTTTCGACTCTGAATCGATGGTAATTGATAGGTTTACTAATAATAATGCTACTAATAGTTTCCTGCAAATTGTCTATATAATTGAAGCATTTAATCTCGGTTCATATGAAGTTCGCGGGGGCGAAACTCCTGAAATATTTATTCGTGTTAACGATCCAGTTAGATTAAATCGACTAGCTAATAATTCATCTAATTATCATAATTTGATATGGGAGGATGTTAAACGTAGACAGAGACGTTCTGGTGAAATACTTACTCGTTTTTTCACGGAATTGAAAACAGACCAGCAACGTTGGGATTTCATTGAAGATTATTTCCTAGGACTAATAGATTAGTCTAATGCAAACAAAGATATTTAAAAATTAATTGCTTTTTCGGGGTAAAGTATCTGTAAAATTCAGCTTAATTTATCCCCCGCTTCTGCCAATCCTCCCCCCCCAACCCTAATCCCCTCGCACATCTCCATAATACGGGATACCAACCGGCAGCCGATCTGCCCCTCCAGCTGCTTTAATGTGCAGTTTGTCGTAAAAAACGTACTGCGTTGCTAGGTCAAAATGTTAGTCAAGCCAAAGTTTAAGCAGAAAAAGAAAAATACCGAAGGCCTTAACCTTCGGTAAATTCTTGCTTGATATTGGTGCCCGAGGCCGGGGTCGAACCGGCACGAGGGGTAAACCTCGCGGGATTTTAAGTCCCGTGCGTCTGCCTATTCCGCCACCCGGGCACGATAAATATAATTGCATTGAACACAGAGCCAAGGTTAAACTAGACTTAGCAATCAGATAACTGATGTCCAGTGCACGAAATTTAGTTTATCAAATCCGGCTCTATTTTG
>JBAYYO010000174.1:0-4867 GCA_041672985.1 Syntrophomonas sp.
ATGTCTGAAGGAAGCAGTGACAGGTACTTCCAGGAAGACGCCCAGAAGCTGGTTCCGGAGGGTATAGAGGGACGCACGCCCTACAAAGGTTCTGTTTCTGAGACCGTGTTCCAGCTAATCGGCGGGCTTCGTGCCGGCATGGGTTATTGTGGCGTAACCAACATTGAAGAACTGCAAACCAGTACCAAATTTATTCGAATTTCTAATGCCGGATTAAGCGAAAGTCACCCCCATGATATATTTATAACCAAAGAAGCTCCCAATTACCGAGTCTTGTAGTCGTGTATGAATATCTGTGGCGCTTAACGCTGGCGGGTATTATTGGGTTTATTGTGGGAATAATCAACAGTAGACAAGATGATACCGGGCCCAGAGTATTTTCGATTATTTGTATGGGAGCAACCTTAATCACTTTGATTGCGGCAGGTATTTACCAGATTATACCGTGGCTTGGTGATCCAGGCAGGTTGCCGGCACAAGTTATTTCGGCTCTGGGATTCCTGGGCTCAGGTATGATTTGGATTACCCGCGATAATAGGGTAACGGGTATAACCGGTGCCACTGCACTGTGGCTAACTGCTATATTGGGGATGCTTATTGGGGCAGGACTGAAAAATGCCAGCGTTCTCGGGGTCTTCTTTTTTATCCTTATTTTTTGGTTCTCCAACATTGCCAGACGCTGTGGAGGAACAAGAAGCGGGGGCAAAAAAAAACCGGGGGAAAAATCCCCCCGGAAGGTGCGGGCTACCTAAAATTCTGGTTATTGTGAGTAGCAAGGCTTTGTTCCGCAATCTGGATAGCTTTGGTAACCATGTTACCGCAATCGCGGGAACTAACCCCGCCCCATCCCTCGCTGGCTACGATTCTGTCCACGCCAAGTTCACGAGCTATTTCGTATTTTAGCTGCTCGGACATGATACCATTTCTTTTAGCCATTAAAAGAACCTCCTTTATAAAAAGCCTGCACCATTATTATTTTGATATTAAAGGCTGGAAATAATGCTAGATAAATAATTGTATAAATGTAAAGTATTACGCGGGCCAAACCCTGTATAATAATAAAGGAACAAACTCAAGCCTGATGACAGTTTTTGGGAAAAATGTTTTAATAGAACTGGAGGAATACTAATGCGGTATGAAGGTAGTGTTTACAGACCGCCCAGTGAGGCAAGAAGCTATATATTACAATGTACGGTCGGCTGCACCCATAATCGCTGTACATTTTGTTCTATGTATAAGGACAAGAAATATCACGTGCGTGATTTAGAAGAAATATTGGCCGATATACGTATGGCCAGAGAATATTACGGCGATTTATATAAAGTATTCCTGGCTGACGGAGACGCTCTAGCCATGGAAACAGCTGACTTAATAGAAATATTGAGCACCCTTTATAAAAGTTTCCCGAGTTTAAAACACGTCGGGATCTATGCCAGTCCGGACAGCATACTCAACAAAGATAGTGATGAATTAAGAGCTTTAAGGGATGCCGGAATTACCATCGCCTACCTGGGAGTAGAAACAGGTGATCCCCAATTATTGATTGATATTCGCAAAGGGGTTACCTATGAAGAAATGGTGGAGGCCGGTTTGAAAATAAGAGAGGCCGGGATCCTTTTATCAGTTACGATCCTGCTGGGATTGGCAGGCAGAACACCTCAGGCTGCTGAGCATGCCCAAAATACTGCCAAAATATTGAATGAAATTAATCCTGATTATATTGGTGCTCTGACGTTAATGCTGGAACCCCGAACGGAATTATATCGTCGGATGCAAAGCGGAAAATTTGAGCTGCCGGGCCCATTTGAGATATTGGATGAACTGCGCATTATTGTTCAGGGTTTGGAGGTGCAAGGAACAGAATTCAGGAGTAATCATGCTTCTAACTACCTTCCGATCAGGGGGAGGTTGCCTGATGATAAGCAGAAAATGCTGGATATAATTAATAATATTATCAAGAAAAATGACCGTAGTTATTTACGCCCAGATTATCTCCGAGCACTTTAAAATATGATGTATAATAATATAGTTGTCACAATTGTGATTTATTGATCAATATTGATTCTGGGAGGGAATGGATATGGCCTTATTTGGCAATAAAGACGAAAATTTATTTTTCCTTTTTGCTGAAAGTGCTCGGGTGGTAGTCAGGGGTGGGGATATACTCAATACCGTAATCGATGATTACCGTGATCTGGATACCAAGATGACTCGGTTAACTGCTCTCGAGAATGAGGGAGATCGTATCATAGAAACCCTGGTACGCAAGCTGAACACCAGTTTCATTCTTCCCTTTGATCGGGAGGATGCTCTTAAGTTGGTTCAGGAACTAGCTACCACTCTGGATTATATTACCGGTATCATTGACATTATGATACTCTATAAAGCGGGGGAACCCGATAATAGGACCAAAGAGATGGTAGCAGTATTATATGAGGCGCTTCTAATACAGGAGAAAGCCTTTAAGTTGTTGCATAGATTGGAACAAAACAAAAAGACCATGCTTGAATATAGTGAACAGATCAGGAAACTGGAACACAAGCAGGATAAATACTACCGCAACGCCTTAGCCGACCTCTTTGATAAAGAAAAGAACGCCATTACCATTATCAAATGGAGAGGGGTTTATGAACATATAGAAATGGCCATGGATCATGTTGAAGATGTGGCTAACCTGCTCCGCAATATATGTATTAAGTACTCCTAGAGATTATTAAAACTGGCCCTGTGGTGACTTAAGTGAAAAGCAAAGCCTGGGAAAAGCCCGCCATCTACAGTATGAAAGGTATGGGGCTGGATCGTCTGCTGCGCAGTAAGGTCACGTCCTCTTATAGAGTACGCTGAATGAACGAGCTTTTTTGAAATACCTGGGATGGCAACAGCTAAAGCCCCGTACCAGAGAATATCTTGGACGGGGCTTTTATAAATAATTCTATACCCACTTTCTATGCCGAAAGAAGCCCAACATACTAAGTGACAGCGCAAACATACCCAACAATATAAACCAAACTGAATAAGGATTATCACTGCCCGGAAAATTTACATTCATACCAAAAAAGCTAGTGATAACAGTAAGCGGCATCATAATGATGCTGATAATGGTCAGTATGGTGATAATCTCACTGGTGCGTCCGGTAACAACCGAATAATAAGCCTCCATCGTGCTGTTCACCAGGTCTCGGAAGGTGTTTACGGTGTCCAAAATGCTGTTGAGATTATCCGCCAAATCCAGATAATAGGGAACATTATCGTCACTTACAAAGAAAGAATAGCGCCCCCTAATATTAGTGAAAATTTGCCGCTGTGGAATCAGAACCTTTCTCAGAAGGATTATAGTTCTTCTCAGAGTAGCGATCTCTTCGGTAACATGCTGCCCCTTGCTTATAAATATATTGTCTTCCAGATCATCAATTCTTTCCCCCAGCCTATCAATAATAGGAAAAGAGTCATCGACAATGTTATCAACTATTTTGTAGAGTAAATAATCTGGACCGCGTTCCATAAATTCACTGGCTTTCAGGCTGATCCGGGCCACCTTGCCAACTGCCAATAGAGCGACAGGATGGATGGTAACAATATAGTTGGAACCGAGAAAAACATCCAATTCAATACTGGATATTTCATCTTCTTCCTCGGCCTCCTCAAAATAGCGAAGGGCGTGAAAGACGAAGAAATAATAATCGTCATAATTGTCAATCTTGGCACGCGGGCTTTCTTGCAAGAGGCAATCTTCCAGAGCCAGGGGATGAAAATCAAAAATATTTCCAATATAAGCCAGTTCTTGTTCCGAGGTATCATATAGATCAATCCACAGCAAATTATCAGGTGAGGCTAGTAAATCAGCGGTTTTGGACAAATCTACATCATGATACATTTGATTATCTTCATGATTATAGAAATAAGTCTTAATCAACTCATAATCCCTCCTTGCCTGTAGAAGGGTTACATACCGGGTTGGTGTTGAAATATAACCCTGCTATTAATAAGGCAGATATTTGAATAAGTTATACATGACGATCGATACGAAGGTATAGGTTCCATTTCACCACCGCCTTTCTGCTTATGAGCGCAGATACATCTGCTAAAATAGAATTACTTTAGTCAGGCTCCTAGATTAATAATATACATATATCTGATGGGACTTGTCAATCATAGTGAGCATAGAGGGGATAAACAAGCTAATATATGGAAAAAATAATAGCAGATGGGAGGAAGATAAATGTTTAGAAGATCAACCATAACTCTGCTTCTGGTTATAAGCATATTAACTGGTGCTGCTTTCACTATCCGTCTGCCCCATGCCCCAATCCCTGCGTCATCGATAGTATATGATATAAATGGTGAGGTGGTGAAGGGTTTATCGGAGCAGAATCAGGTGAACGTCAACCGGGAGGAAATGTCACCGTATTTTTTAAATGGAGTTATAGCTGTTGAAGATAAGCGCTTCTATAATCATCATGGCATCGATATCAGCGGTATGTTAAGAGCAGTTATTGTGAATATAAAGGCGCATAAAATAGTTGCGGGTGGCAGTACCATTACCCAGCAAACTGCTAAAACCTTATATCTCAGCAATGAGCGGACCTGGAGCAGAAAAATCAAAGAACTGTATTACGCATTTCTGATTGAAAGCCAATACAGTAAAGACGAGATATTGAGTATGTATTGCAACAGCATTTATTTTGGGGAGGGAGCTTATGGGGTGGAATTGGCTGCGCGTACCTACTTTGCCAAACATGCCCGGGATTTGAGTCTGGCCGAGGCTGCACTTCTGGCCGGGTTACCTCAGAGCCCCAGTTATTACGATCCTTACCTTCGCCCCGATGAAGCGCAAAATAGGCAGACTCAGGTATTGCAGAGAATGTTG
>JBAYYO010000175.1:0-4867 GCA_041672985.1 Syntrophomonas sp.
AATATTTGGGGTATTAAGAAGATGGGGCGGAGATCGATCAAAATGATGAAATTAAAAACACTAGTTAAAGCATGTTATTTGTTTTGTTTAAAATGAAATAACAGCGCCAAAACAGCACGCCTATTTCTTTGAAATAACTCGGGGTCAGGCCCCGAGTTATTGGCAGCGACAATCGAGCAGGATGGGGTGACCAGCCCCATCATCTCACACCACCGCAATAACTCGGGGCCTGACCCCGAGTTATTGTATTTAGATGTAAATAATGTCAAATTATCGTTGACATTACAGCATATTACGGGTAGATTGTATGTTAAGTTATGTAATGTTATGTAGAGTGTAGTCTGAATTTATATGCTTAGCGCGAAATATGTAACGTTATAATGCGTTAAATGTGCCCCTTGCGTTGTGTTACGTTGAGTTGTATTGTGTTTAGCGTACTGTTGCTGGCTGGCGGTGATATTTGTTGTGGGCAGCAGCGGAAACGGAATTAAGCCGGGTAGAGAACGGGGGAGGTGTTGACATAATACTGTTGTGTAATCCAGGTTAATTGGTTGTAGAGGGAGTGAACGGTATTTTAATGTTTCACAGAAGGGAGAAGAGAGGTGCAGTTGATATTGGGATTTAAGCGTAATGGAAAAGCGGGGCTGGCTTTGCTGGTGATTTTTATTTTCATGTTGGGCCTGGGGAGCATGGCCCAACCGGATGCGGCCCTGGCCAAGACGGAGTTTAGTGATCCGGCTGAATCACTTATCGTCACGCTCAATGATAATGGAGTTGCTTTTGAATTAGCAACTTATACTATTTCCGAACTTGAAAGCATGCCCCAGGTGCAGCGGGAATACTCTTCCATAGATAGAATGCCGGCACCGGTATTCACTGCCGGTGAGGGGATTGATTTGGAAGGGTTGTTAACCAGCCTGGGTATAGATATTGATTCGATAACCCACTTTAGATTTTATGCGAATGATGATTTAGTGAAAAAGTTGAATCGAAATATGCTGCTGGACAGAACCGGTTACTATTTCCCCAACATAGTAGAATGTTGGGATAGTTATTGGGATGAGGATGCCAACCGATATACCGATGTGGAGGCAGCGAGTGAAGGAGCCATCCCGGTTAAACCGATGCTGGCCATAACATCTTCCCAGGGGCGCTGGCTGGAGAGTCCCGACTGGAGCAGCCTGGACGACTCTACCTGTCTGAGGTTGTGCCTGGGGCAGGCCACTCCCGAAGAGTGCATCACCATGCACTTTGTCAGGTGGGTCTATAAAATTGAAGTATTTGGCAAGCTGGAGTCAGGGGGTTCTTCCTCAGTTGATCCCCGGGTGAGATTGAGCACACCATCGGCGGGCCAAACTTATCAGGTGGGGGATACGGTTGAAATCGAAGGAACAGTTGAACAACTGTCATCGATTACGTTAACCATTACCGATCCGGATGGACACCTCGTATATACTGTTTTCGACCTTGACACCATGGATGGTGACTTTAGTGAGGAATTCAATCTGGGTCCAGATGCCGTGCCGGGCACCTATACTATCGAGGCGGGACCGTCAGCGGGATCGAGCCTGGGTTGTACTGAGACCTTCCGTGTTACCGCGGCGTCAGCCTCTGCCGCCGATATCACCCTGAACACTCCCCCGGCGGGTCAAACTGTGCAAGCGGGGGACAAGGTTAAGATTAGCGGATCTGCCGCTGGTCTGACTACCGCCCAACTGGAGGTTATCGGCCCCGCTCAGGAAGCCGTTTATAGCTGTACTCTTAATATAAGTATAAGTGGCGACTTTAACGAGGAATTCACCTTGGGTGTTGATGCATTGCCCGGCGACTATACTATTCAAATCAGTGCGCCCGGGTTGAAGCAAAATTATACCCGGGTCTTCAAAGTTGCCTCACCCGGGGCGGCGGTCCCCACCAGCTCCTTGAAGGATATTGCCAATCACTGGGCGGCGGACAGGATTAATAGTCTGGTTGCCTGCGGAGCCATTAAAGGATATCCAGACGGCACTTTCCAGCCGGACGCCACTATTACCCGGGCTGAATTTACCACCGTAGTTGTAAAGGCTTTTAAGCTAAATAACCCCCCTGGCAAATCATTTACCGATACCAGCGGGCACTGGGCCCAAGATTATATCGCCACAGCGACGGCGGCAGGAATCATCGGTGGTTACAATGACAACACCTTCGGACCGAATGATCCGGTTACCCGTGAGCAGATGGCAGCCATAGCGGTAAAAGCAGCCCAACTGACTCCGGTAGCAGGACAAAATCAATTCACCGATAGCAGCAGCATTGCCGCTTGGGCTCGAGATGCGGTAGCGGCAGCGGTGAACAACCAGATTATAAGGGGTTACCCCGATAACACCTTTAAACCCGGTGGTAAAGCGACCCGGGCCGAGGCGGTTACGGTTATTGTAAATGCCTTAAATCTGAAGTAACTGAATGGGAAAGCGGAGATAAAGTAACAGTTATAAGGAAGAGAACGTCTTCAATGCCTAAAAGTAACTGAATGGGGTAAAACCATACGGACAGGAATTTAGCTCTGTATTAGCCGGAACGAGGTTTGGCTTTCGGTAAAATCTATGGGCAGGAATTCAGCTGGATTTCGATGTTTATACCATATTTATGTCTTGAGTATAAAATTACTTGGGCTCCATAACAAATGAATCAATAACCATCAGGGAGGTGAGTCTCATAAACATGCCGGCCAGGTTGCCAACTAAAGAAATTAACCCGGGATTCAGCTTGGGGAAGCATAAAGGTTGCATGGTCTTATGCATATTTTGGCTGGCCGTATTAATTGTGGCGGGCAGCAGCCTGGTTAGCCCCCTAATGGTGCAGGCGGAGGAGACCTCGCTCTATATCGTTGATGCCAATAACCAGTTGATCATGACTGAACCACCCCCGATTACCATAGAGAACTGTATTTTGGTGCCCATATCCACCTTGGCTGATATTTTAAAGGGCAAGGTGGTCTGGGATGCCGAACAGCAGACGGTTACTTTTACGAAGGGCAGGGACACTATTCGCATGCGGATAGACAGCACTCAGGCCAAGATGAATGGGCAGAACTTATCCCTGGATGCAGCCGTTTGTAATGTTGATGACCGGGTTTATGTCCCCTTCGTATCGGTAGCCGAAGCAATGGGGGCCAAACTGGAATGGGATAAAGAGATCAGGACTGTCAAGCTGCTTCCCGGTAGGGGGAGTGTGACCAATGCCAGAACTTCCCCCACCAAACAAGGAACCCCTTCAGAAACCCTGACAGTTAAGGCGGGCTATTTCGGGACTCCTTACAATACCATCAAAGTTTTTACCTGCAGTGATCTGGAAGCCATGTCCCAGGTGTACCAAGCTTATACCTTTATTGATAGTATGCCGGCAGTAGTTTTGGATTCGGCCCAGGGAGTGAAGGTGGTCGATATTCTGCAGAGTGCCGATATTGATATCAACTCCATCGACACGCTTTATTTCTACACTACTGATGTTAACAAGGGCTGGTACCAGAGCTTATCCAAATCTTTTTTGCTGGATACCAAACGTTATTATTATCCGAACTTGCCTTCCCATTGGGATTACGATGAGGAAAAAGCTTTGCCTGGGGCCGAGGAAGGTGCTATCGCGGTAGAGCCGATTATAGCTATCAGGGATTACTGGAAACGTTTTGCTACTGTCCCGGACTTTACTCAGATGGTGGAGAGTAATGGGTTCAGATTATTGTTTGGTCAGGTTGATACCCATACCAGTATTGCTATGCGCTCTGCCAAATGGATACGGGAAATATCGGTAATGCTGATTGGCAAACCGCCCGATCAGGTTTCACTTAATCAGAATACTATCAATGCCAAGATTGGCAGCAGCGTTGAGTTGGAAGCCACAGTAGGCCCATCCGATGCCGCCGACAAAAGGGTTACCTGGAGCTCCAGCAATCCTGAGGCAGCTACGGTTGACCAGAGTGGGCGGGTATCAGTTATTGCTCCAGGTACCGCTATTATTACTGTAACTACGGTAGTGGGCGAATTTACGGCCAGCTGTGTTATAAATGGTCCTGGTCAGAGTGCTGGCAGTGAGAATGGTTCCCCTGGTATAGGTGTTCTCACCGATGAAGAGGAACCGGGAGCATCTACGGCACCGGATGGTCAACAGCGCCTGGCTCAAAAGGCAGCGCCGTTGTCTCCAGATTACCGGGCAGAATATACGAGATGTCAGCCGACATTGTACCCCTGCAGCCCAAAAGTGAGCATGGCAACCTGAATATTCCCACCGGGGTGACATCGTTAATCCTCATTTGTCTGGGTGCAGGTAGAAAATACACTGAAAATAACCGGGAGGTAGCCGAGTGATATTTGCTATGTTAGAGCCGCTTCGGGAAACCATTAAGCTCTTTAAGCTCACGGATGAATAAGATACGGATGCAATTAAAAATGATGGATTAGCAACTAAAGAACCACCTTTAATACAACATTCCTGGCTGCCGCTTACAATTAATATCGCTGCATTTTTTATTTATCCTGGCATGCTTTGGGTGGAGCTTGTTTTCCTCACAAAGAGCCGGAGGGGAGGAGATAATTATTTCACCAAATATTGCTGCCGGTCAGCGTTTGTCAACTGGAAACAGGCACGCTGCCAACACTGACCGTAGATCCTATTTTGAGACATAAGGAGGGTTTGTAATTATGCAGTTGTTAAAAAGGGGCTTAAAGCCTCTTGGCATAGGGGTTGTTGCCTGCTTGGTGGCCTTAATCATGTTATTCAGCATGTTGGTGCTGACCAATCCAGGCTCGGCCTTGGCCAAGACGGATACCAGTCCCGCGGCAACAGAGTTTGTCGTCAATATTAATGACAATGGGGAGATCATCCCCGTACA
>JBAYYO010000176.1:0-4865 GCA_041672985.1 Syntrophomonas sp.
TAGGAGGTTTTTTTAATGACAACAGACCCAAACATTAACAGCCAGATAGTGGAGAGTACAATTCCAATCTTTGACCCGGGAGATATTGAACAAAACAAGTGTTTTTGTCAAGCGAAAAATCCCCCAGATAATAAACGAAAAGTACCCCACTTTAATATTTAAAAAGATCACATTTGATTTTTCAGCCAATCCTGAATTTCCTTTAGTGTATAGGAATTTCCATTCATATTAATCATATAGGATTTAAACTTGAGGTGGGCTGCTGGAGCCGAGTTGGTTGCTCCAGTAGAATTCGGCGCGCCATCTCGTCAGAACATTTGCAGCAATTCGCAAGCTCGTTACATCTTTGCCCCGTTTGGCCGTTTCGGCTTCATTTGCCCATTGACGCAGATAATGTTCGACGTCTGCATAGTCTAGGTGCTTTTGAGGCGTGCTTTCTTTCAGAGACCCAGACGGTCCTTTAGCGAGCTCCCGGTCTACGGCAGCCCAGTCAACACTGATCTTGGGAAACTTCTGTGCGACGTGGTGTTTGATGCTGTCGGACACGTAAAAATCCGGCAGGTTGGCCAGGGTAATTTGCTTGGACCGTCCATCTTCGTAGATGGTGGCTATTAACTGGGAGCAACCACCCCGCCAGCGCACGAACGCCATATCTAAACCTCCTTTCTGGTCGGCATTTGACACCTGATGTCATCAACCGATATTATGCACATCTCAATTTAAAGCAACTTGTAGTCAAGGTCAACTAGATATGACCGTAGTATTTCATGAGTATTTCGACGTTTTTGTAAAGCTAAAAATCCCCCAGATAATAAACGAAAGTACCCCACTTTAATATAAAAAGATCATATTTGATTTTTTAGCCAATCCTGAGTTTCCTTTAGTCTATAGGAATTCCCATTCATGTTAATCATATAGGATTTATGGGTAAGCCGATCGATCATGGCAGCGGTCATCACCGGATCCATAAATATTTCATCCCACCTTTCAAAAGAAAGGTTAGTGGTAATTATGGTTGATTTTCTGCCGGCTCTTAATGATAGGTTGGTAAATAGAAGTTCCGATCCCTCCTTATCAAAAGATATATATCCTAATTCATCCGCAATAACTAGATCATATTTCTCAAACTTGTTTTCATAAGCCCTTAAAGTCTTTGCCGAGCGGCTCTCTTTTAATTGATTTATCAGTAGTGGAACGGTTGTGAAAAGCACTTTGTAGCCTTCCATGCAGGCCTTAATGCCTAAACCTATGGCAATATGGGACTTCCCAGTACCTGGGTTACCTGCTAGTATCACGTTTTGACCAGTCTTGATAAATTCTAATGAGCTTAATGTTTTCAGTTTTTTACGAGCATCTTCGGGCAAATATTCTACGACCAGGTCTTCCAGATATTTTTTACAGGGAAAGTTAGCTATTCTAATCCGATTTTTCCTGCCATTCTCATATCTCAGGTCATTTTCTTTTTGAAGAAGATTAAATAAGAATTCTTCATAAGGAATATCACGCAGGTTAGCTTCAGCAATTTCTGCTTCGAACAAGCGCCGAGTAGAAGGTAACCTAAGGGCTTTGCAATACTCTATAATCAACCTGGTCATTTCTTTCTTGGTGTTCATGCTATCGATACCTCCTTAAATTCTTCTCCTGTAGATATTAACTCAACTTTCCCAGTTGACAGTTGGCAGTATTTAAGCAGCATTTAGAAATAGGTTTTTTTTCATGCTACTTGGAACAGATTTCAAGAAATCATCGAAAAGGTCATTGATGACATCATCGGTTAACATCAGTTTTTCCTTTAAAGTATTGACAAACAAAGTGAGCAACAGTAGAAAAGCTTTTGCAAAACTAATGTTTTCAGTTTCGGCACACAAGTCGTAAAATATGCCGCCGCAACTACGATCATCCTTATTGTCACGGTTCTCTACGCTAAGGATCATATATCGTACGCAGACCATTGTGGTATGGGCAACCATAGCATCATAACTGCGAACTTGGAACTCTTTAGCTAAACCTAGAAGGGACTTGCATGTTTTGAAATAGACTTCTATGTCCCAACGTATCCCGTAAATTCGGATTATTTCTTCGTCAGAGATTGTTATATCAGTCGAGAGTACCGCTAACCATTCGCGTTTGTTGTTGCGGTTGTGGACAAAAACGACCCGAGCCGGGATACCGTAATAATCTACTAATATGGAGCCAATTATTCCAGATTGAGGCTTAGTTTTAGTTTTATCAAGTATGGTGTATAGCTCATTTAGACGATACTTTTGCTCATTATATCCGTAAGTAATGTGTTTCATATCCTTAAGCATACAGATAACATCAACTTGGCGAGCTTTGATTTGCTTGATCACCGTAGGCCAAGAAAACCAGCTATCAAAAAGGACATAGCTGAAATTTCGGGTATGTTCCAGTACCTGATCAAGGAGTTTTTCGACCATTTCGGTAGTGGAAAGTATCGCTTCTTGCCGGCGCATAAAGCCTGGCGATTCTAAAGGTACGGTTGGACCTTGTTCGTATAATCGGTTATCAGCCTTTGTGGAACTTAGCAAAGAAAATGCCAAAGGAACAAAAGATGCACCATCGCTCCAACCAGCGGTTAGCATGCGAAAGCCTTTGACGTACCTGTGTTCAACGTGATCATACACACGGGCCAGTAACTCTACCTTTTTACTGCGATTACGGCTATATAGGGAATCATCAAAGATAAGCACATTGGTGCGATCTATATCGGTTAAGGGACTCATATAATCGTTAACAATGCTTGATCCCAGCTTGAGTAAGAATAACTGCCAATTCGCATTTGGGTTATCAAGAAACCGGTATACCAAGTTCTTGCTGAATGGTTTTTCATCCTTGACTTGCTCTAAATAACGGTAAAGGTTCTTACAGGTAAAAGCCAATCCAAGAAGAAACTGAACCAGAAGAGCCAGGGAATAGCCCTTACCCTTGTTAATTTTAGATATTCTTAATGCATCCATAACATGAAACCGCTTAAAGAAATTTACTATATGGGCATGGGTCTGCACATTTTCTTTAAAATCTGATAAAATAGTAGTCAAGCGAAGCACCTCTTTCAGTATTATTGGGCGTTTTGGACTACTTCCATTATACTGGATTTTGGGGCTTTGCTTATGTTTTTATGGGCCATTTTGCAACTCATATTACTGCCTTTTTGGCAACTGGGAAAGTTGAGATATTAATAGCAACCCATAGGATTTAAGGATGTCTCTGGATTTTGTTTCTATGTCAGTTACTACTTTTACTGATTTATTGGGCTCAAGTGCAGTGCTACGGTTACAAATAGCGGTTATCTTCTCAGTACTTATATCTGTAGGACTAACTCGCTGTAATAGTGTTATAGCGTAAGTTACCGCTGATAAACCTTTTTCTCCGATAAGTTCAAGTAGTTGTATGAATTCCTTTTCTTTTCCGGTATAATAATTATGGTATATTTTTTGTAGCTCTGGTTGAGCTTGCTGGAGGGCGGTACTTCCTGCAAGTGCACCAGGCTTTTTTTTGAGCGTTTTTAAATAGTGTTCTATTTTTATGCTCCATTCGTTATGTCCATATTTTCTTTCATGCTGGGCTATTTTCTCACCGCTATGGTAACAATGGATCTGCGATGTATATATTTTAGTAAAGATAAATTCACCAACATATATGTCGGGAACTGAGTAATGGCAGTTGTCCACACAAATGGTAGAGTATTTATCGGCTCTTGGTTCCTGAATCCGCGCGGCATCATATCTGGGCATTGCTGGCAACAAATATGGCCGTTCTTCGTTCAGTATTTCCAGGGCACTCTTACCTGCTTTATGCGCCTGGCTTTTTTGGTTTAGTGCATTTACTACACTATCCAAATATTCCTGAGCTTCTTCCAGGGAAGCAAATTCATCTCTGCGACTAAAGGCTTTTCTCCTTACGTATTCCACACTTCTTTCTACATGCCCCTTTTCCCACCCGGCACAAGTATTACAAAACCTGAACTTGAAGCCGTAATACAGAGATAATTTTAGTAGAGCTTCAGTTGGTTCCTTTTCGCTTGGACCTACAAATCTTTTAACCGCTACTTTCATGTTGTCATAGACCATGGTGTGGTAAGCACCTTGTATATTTTCAAAAAACAGAGCATGCGATTCTAAAAAGCTTTCGGTTTTCTGATTGTAAAAAAGTTTGGCATACCGATAATTACCTTTGGCACTCGCAAAAACAGACATTTGTAAAATCCTGTTTTTGTCTGCGATTTTTAGCTTAACATCACCCCAATCGAATTCACATTGATCGCCCAGTTGGTATTCTTGTTTTATATATGCCTCCTTGTTTTTTTGATAAAGCCCTCTTACCGCATTGCATACGGACGGATAACTGATATCGAAACCTTCTTTAATCAACTCCTCGTATATATCTATTTTTTTCATCTGTTGTTTTGCTTTACCTTCGGCTCTTTTGGTTTCGTTCTCCTTTACATAAAATTCTATCCTAGCCATCAATTCCTCGGTTAATTTCACCTTCTTGCGTTTACTGGAATCATATTGGGGCTTATCCATAATGTCTGCTACTAAATCGCTATGGCAGCCACTATTACTTTCAAGAAGTTCTCTTTTGGCTTGTTCATAGTTCTTGATATATTTTCTAATCGTCTTCCTGGATATCCCTGTTTCCTTATGTATTTTTCGCTGGGACTCCCCATCATGATAATGACGTAATATTATTTGCTGTTTCTCCGCCAGGCTGATCATCTCCCCAGAACCCCCTATATATCTTTTAGACACATAGGAAAGTCTATTTTATCACGGGGGACTTTTCAATTATTAAGCTGGGGTAGTTTTAGATTATCACTAACATGCACCCTGTAATTGGAGGTG
>JBAYYO010000177.1:0-4859 GCA_041672985.1 Syntrophomonas sp.
ATATCGCTATTTAACAAAGCTTCTCGATATCTACCAATTATGTCTTCAAGCAGGATATCTTCAATATCCGGGGGATCATCTTTAATAATGTAGCTAATGCCGGCGATCTCCTTTGCGGTAATCTGACCCATACGCAGCATAGCTTCGAGTTTAGAAGATGGATGTTTGCCAAGATAGACCACCAATTTTGTTGACACTTTCCCTTTATCTCTAATCCGTTTTTCCAGATAGGCATAATCATACCAACCTTTTGTTTTCCATCTTATGAACAAATTTATGTCTCCTTTTTCAATTTGTTAGTAGGCCCTACATTAGCGGAGCTTCCGGTTACCAGATTTATACTAAGATATGAAATTGACGAGCTTGTGGACAGGTCTATCCAGCGTATTTTTAATCAATATCTGCCAAATAACTACCCCCAATACCACCTCTACTAGCACTTTTCATATGGACGTAGTTTTTTCCTTAACTGCTCGTAAATGTCCTGTTCTGTATATTCAAAAACATGTCCTTCATCATCAGTTGCATAATCTCCATACTGATCTAACAATTCTTTTTCCAGGTCAGTAGGAATTGATATTCTCATTTTCCCCAAATTATGGTTAACGCTTTCTTTGTCAGTATCATTGCTTTTCCTCCATTATTTATCTCGTTAGTTCTGATTCCATCATCATGTTATTTGGACCAGGAAACAAGAGCAGGTGGCAGTGGTGCAATATTCTATCCAGGATAGCTCCTGTCATCTGTTCATCATAGAAACTGTAACTGTCAAGTAAAAATAACCAAGAAATTACAAGAAACTTGGGCACTTAGTTATTACCGAAGATGGTTTGCCGATGCTTTATCCGGTAGCTATCACCGCTTAAGTGGATAACCTCACTCTTGTGAATAAGCCGGTCTAGGATGGCAGTGGTAATAGCCGGATCACCCAAGATATCTCCCCAATCTTCTGGTTTTTTGTTGGACGTGATTATTATGGAGGTCTGCCCATACAGTTTATTAATTAATTGAAAGAACAGGTTGGCTTCATGACGGTCAATGGCCATAAACATTAGATCATCAATTATCACTAGATCAGAAGCAACCATTCTTTTTACCTTAGCCCGGGAATTGCGGGTAATCTCCTCAGTTTTCAACAAATGAATCAAATCATCCATACGAACAAAACTTACCCGGTACCCACGGTTAATAGCTTCCATCCCCAGACCAATAGATAACAAAGTTTTTCCTACCCCTGGCGGCCCTAAGAGGATCAAGGTGTACGCCTGTTCCAACCAGAGCAACTCTTTTAGTTGCTGCAACTGTTTCTTGCTCAGGGAATCTTGTTCTTCAAGATCAAAGTCATCCAGAGTCTTGCATTCGGGAAATGAAGCCAGTTTGTACAATCGGCCTAGTTGTTTTTCTTCCCGCTTTTTTATTTCATGTTCCATCAAGGTTATTAAAAAAGACTGATAACTAGTTTCCTTAACCTGAGCATCCATAAGCATTTCAGCTACTACTGCAGCGGCCTCATTTATGTGTAAACGACTCATATAGTCTTTTAACTGTTCAAGTTCTCCTGGCATGATTCTCTCCTTTTAATTCTTTAATATATATGCCTATGTCACGTATTTCCACCTGGGTCTTTAACACTGAACGATCCATCTCATCCAATGGCTTTATTTGAGACGACAGCTCCTGCTCTGATAATTCCTTTCTGTTTGGTCCAGTAAAATAATTCATGGCATCGACCAGGTCGGTAGCAGAGTAGAGCTTATGTTTTAAGCAGAAGTGAAGAGACTGCTCATTCACTTGCCAAGTCCTATCTACGCAGTTATCCTTGATGATTTTAAGTTGATCCCGAATGTAGCGGGGCTTAGCCTGCCGTACTAGTTCAAGGAAAAGATAGGCATCGGGGGATTCATTAAGTAACTTAGCTACCTCTTTAAGATATGCTTCTATTCCCTTATCCTTCTCACGACGGCATTCACTGCTTTTAAGAAGACGGCCTTTCTCATTAGAAAGGGGGTAGCGGATGATTGACTTACTTGTATCAGAATCTATAATCACCAGCATGTTTTCTTCTTCTCGGATTTCTACATATCTGTCTGGGGCGTAACTGCCCAGAGGCAGTGCATAACGGTTCCCTTGATAGGTGATGGTGTTGTCTTTGCGGATTATTCTGGTTATAATTTCAGTAGTTAAAATATTTATTTTGTGGGGTACCGGGATGAGGTGTTGTTTTTCGAGGACGAACACTTCTGCCGGTATCTTTTTTGTAGTATTGTGGACTTTGCCGTTACCGGTTCTCTCTAACCAGGCCAGACAATCTTCGTTTAGCTTTTCGAGGTTATGGAAAGTACGGTTCCTGGCAAAGCTCCTTTTCACAAATTTAACCACATTTTCAACCTTCCCTTTTGTTTCCGGATCCGCTTTGCGGCACATGTAGATCTTAAATCTTCGGGTTTGCCGGTAGGTAGCGAACTCATGGGTAAGAACTAGATCGCCACCGTTTTCACTGACCAGTATTAAATGATCCTGATCGTATACAATTTCTTTACTCATCCCTCCATAGTACTCAAATGCGTTCTCATGAACGTTGATTAAATCCCTGGTTGTAAATGGACGATCGAGCCACTCTACATATTTGTAACGAGAATGGGCTAATACGAAGGCTGCAAAATAAAGGGTTATATTTCTGCCAGTGCTACTGCGTAATATGATTTGTCCAAAATCCATCTGCATCTGCTGACCAGCAGGCAATTCATCAACTGCTTCATATTGTCGTATGTGTTTAATATGGGGGATTCCACACTCCTTTCTTAAGCGATTTACATAATTTCGAACGGTTCCTTCACTAACACCTCCGTCTATTTTTCGTTCCTGCAGCCAGTCCAACACCTGCGCGCTTGTCATATCAGGATACTTAATTAACCAGGACTTGATTAGATCCCAATTCTTATCTAGTTTCTTGCTCCTACTCTTTCGGCTTTCTAAAACCTGTTCCATCTCATCAGGATCCATATCCAGGTATCTGTACACTGTAGTCCGAGATAGATCAAGCCGTCTGGATATCTGGCTTACATTGAAATGCATGTCCTTTAGATTCTGGATGTCTAAGTACATATTCCACCCTTCTACTATGTTCATTTCTTCCTCCTCTGCTATGATTAATGCTGTTTAATTTCCAGCTTAATCATAGCGGTTTTGGAGGATTGTGGTAAATAGTGTTCATTCTTATTTGTTGTTTTCTGTTCAATTTAGTTTAGCAGTTACATCACGATAGGTGACATCAAGACAATTACGCTCATAGAAACCGTGCTTTTTCGGGGGTATTGGTATTAAACATTCCGGGTTTGGGCAAGCATCAGGAACCGGAAACTTAAAATTCACCCCTTGCCGTGCATATTCTGCTGGATTAATCGCAGTTAAAAAAATCTGCTGCAAGATTATCACGTCCTACAACAGATTCTATAGTATTTCTAATGCTAAAACAAAATGAGGATTATTTGCACTTTAGAACAATTATCTTCTTTTGTGTTGTGAGCATGGAATTTTTTAAGATATTCAAAATATGTAGAATGCAGCAACAAAGAATGTTATAGTAAAATGTGTGGAAATTTGCTAGCTTTTGGGGGTAATTAGTTTGAGGTTTGAAGAAAAAAGATGTGAAATAGATGCAATCTATTCTGAAATGAATAAAAAATTATCGGATGATAATTTTGATAAGTTAGTAGCCATTTTTAAATATTATCTTTGGCCAGATTTAAACAATTTATCAGTAAGAGAAATCGAAATGCTCGAACATAGTATTTCAAAATTTAAAAGCGGTGTGGACAGAGAAAAACTTAGGGACAGTATAAGATATTGTGATTGGCTAAATGAAAAACTAGATATTAATTTATTAGCAAATAAACAGGAAGAAATAAGAGGAAACGATGCAAAAAAGATCCATCCTATTAGACCTAGAAGAGGGGAAATATATTTAGCTCAATTGGGGGAAAATATTGGTAAGGAGATTAATGACAGGCATCTGGTTTTAATTGTACAAAATAATAAAGGGAACCTTTTTGGTAACACTGTTGTATGTATACCAATATCAAGCAGTTCAAAATTACACAGACCTCATGAAAAGATTATGTTGGGAGATATCAAAAGCGGCAGGTTAGATAAAATCCCATCGAAGGCTAAAACAGAGCAAATTCATTATATAGACAAAGCTCGTCTTATACATAGGGTTGCGGAATTAGAGCCAGAAGCGATGAAACGAATTTGCGACAGACTAAAGAAAAATCTTGACATGGCGTAGTTAATTTTATAGAATGTAATTAGAAAGAAGCTGATTATTTAGCTTGGCAGCTGGCCGAGCACTTGGCTATATAGAATAGCGTTGTTTTAGAAAAGGACAATTGTTGATTGTCCTTTTCCCCTTTTCGGTTAATTATTATTATACCTGTGCATACTATATATTAGGGAACTTTAGGGAACTATTTAGCCCAGCATCTGGTTGGGCACACTGGATTTCCTAGGGTGGCTTTAGGCCACCCATCTAATTTAATATAAAAAAAGCTCTGAAACATTTGTTATCGGGGCTTTTTTTTATGTTATGCCCATTATGCCCAAAACTGGGGAGGTGCCTTATGAAAATCAAATGTATATCCGGTAGCTTTGCTGCTATTGATGAATCCGTCCGGATCTGTCCGGATCAGCTACCTTAGTGTAGCTGGCTTCTACTAGAGGCTCCTAGAGGCTCCGCTAGAGGCTCCGGTGCCTGACACCAACTTATCGAGGCTGCTTTGTGGGACGGGCATTTTCGTTTTCCTGAAATGAAGGTTGTAATTAACCTGGCGCCCAGTGATTTGAAAAAAAGCGGTTCTCAT
>JBAYYO010000178.1:0-4857 GCA_041672985.1 Syntrophomonas sp.
AATAAAAGCATCAAAATAAATTCTGTTCACGCAATACAAAGCTGATTTAATCATATAGCTAATTACAGCAAAATGAAATCATGTCTATGTACTCAATCTTTGGAAAAATGATAAAATAGAATTTAAAATATAGAATCAGAGAGATTGGGCAATGATAGATTATAAAATTATAGACGAAAAGATTATGATCGGTTATGAATATTTAATGAAAGGAAACGCAGTTACTGCCTGCGATGCTTGGTTAGATGCCTGGGACGGCATTAAAAAGGCAATAACTGAAGCTCAGGTTAAAAATATCACTGAATTACAAGCCCAATATAATTGGACACAGTTTTTATCAAACTACGTCCAGGATCTTGAAGCTGAGCTTCATAATGCCGGACTTTCGAATAAAGAATATTTTCAGAAAAGAATTGCCTACTGCGAAGAAATGCTTGAATTATGCGGAGAAGATCAGGGTTTGCTGGTTGAAAACACCCGCAGAGCCATAGCCGATTCTCATTATAGCCTGGACGAGAAAGAAAAATGCGATCACTTATACAGTACATGGCTTGAGGATAACCCCGACTGGGGTTGGGGATACATAGGCTGGTCAGACTGCTATTGGTTTGATAAATCAAAAGATCCTTTGAACCTTCAGAAATCGGAAGAGATTTTAAAAAGAGCATTATCAAGAGAGAGTATAAATGATCGGGCGGATGTTCTGGAAAGAGCTATAGATTTATATGAGAAATTAGGGAAACAGCAGGAAGCAGCTATATTAAAGAAAGAGGCAAAGACTTTTGCAAAACTGAATCCCATGAAATATATAAATACGCCCATAAGGTCAGAAAAGATTGGCAGGAACGACCCCTGTCCCTGTGGAAGCGGGAAAAAATACAAGAAATGCTGTGGAAAATAGCTGCAAATGATACGATTTTTCGGCTTCCTACGGAAGATAAACTTTTTGAAAATTACTGCATATGAATTGTACCAAGCATATACAAAGAAAATTAATCCCTCAAAGTTCCCATGCCCTGTTTGCCGGACTAAACATCCGGATTGGAAGAAGCATGCTGCCTATGAACGTTACATAATATCTTTCGAAAATGGAAAAAGCATAAATTATCTGGTAATAATCATACGCTACAGGTGTGATTCCTGTGGACACACTCACGCTTTGCTTCCGGAATTTCTTATCCCCTACCGTTCCTACAGCATCTTTTTCATACTTTCAGTATTAAAAGACTATTTCTCAAAAAGCCTGACCATCGAAAAAATCAGTGAAAAATACGGTATTTCAGCTTCCACAATATATACATGGAAGGCGCTGTTTTTAAAGAACAAAAAGATATGGCTTGGGCTACTGGAAGATTCCTGTATAACCGCTGCGGATTTTATTAAAGCATTTTTTAATAAATACATATATGTTCTGGAAGAATTTTACCTGGAATCAAACCTATCTTTTTTACAGACACCCCGGAAAAGGATTAATGCACATTCTCCTCCGCAATCCAATTATGACCATGACATTTATCGCCAATCACATAAAACTGAAATTCATTTGAGGAATTATCCCTGATATGATGCATTCAGGAGGTGAAAAATGTCATGAACGACATATCAAGGAACAAAAAATACAATGATGCCATAGAAATAGCCCACCTGCGCTTTGCTGTTATTGCGCCGGTCATACAGGGCGTATTTACCGAGCCCACAAAAACGTCCTACTACAAAAAGGTAGCTGAAAAACCTTTAAAAATGCCGGATGGAAGAAGCGTATTTTTAAATTACAACACTTTTGAGAAGTGGGAGGCCAGCTACAAACGCAAAGGTATGGATGGCCTTATGCCCAAAGCCCGTTGTGATATTGGGGTGTCACGCGTACTGCCGGATGAGGCAATTGATGAGATATACCGCCTGATTCAGCAGTTTCCCCGCATCAACGCAACCCTTATCTATACAAAGCTGATTGAGGATGGGTTTATTAAAAGCTCTAAGGTTTCAGTCTGTGCGGTTCAGCGGTTTATCAAAAACAACAACCTGAAAACTGCGGCAATCCAAAGCATCAAAGACCGCAAAGCCTTTGAGGAGGAGTTCCCCTGTAGCATGTACCAGGCTGACACCTGCCATGCGCTTTACATTACCGAAAATAATATTAAACGCAAAGCTTACCTGTACCATATAGTAGACGATTATTCCAGGCTGATCGTAGGTGCCAGATTTTTCTTCGCGGATAATGCGTACAACTTCCAGCTGGTTTTAAAGGAAGCCGTGGCCAGACACGGAATTTGCAACAAGCTGTATACCGATAATGGCGGCCCTTATGTCAACAGCCAGCTTAAGCTGATACTTGCTTCTCTGGGAATAATAGAAATCCACGCTCCTATCCGCGACGGAGCAGCTAAAGCGAAAGTAGAAAGATCGTTTAGAACCATAAAGGACACCTGGCTTAACGGGTTTGATCCGGCGTCTGTCAACTCTCTCGAAGATATGAACCGGTTTCTGGCTGACTATGTCAGAATGCGCAATAATTCTGTAAACCGCAATACGGGCGAAACTCCCATGGAACGGTATTCAAGGCATATTGACCGTATCCGGTTCCCCCAAAGCCGTGAATGGCTTGACGAATGCTTTATGAACCGCATTATAAGGAAAGTGAATAACGATTCCACTGTTTCTATTGATTCTGTCATGTATGATGTGCCGATGCAGTTTATCCGTTCAAAGATTGAAATCAGATATCTTCCCGATGATATGAAAAATGCCTACATCCTGCATCAGGGGAAGCGTTATCCCATTCGTCGCACCAATAAGCTGGAAAATTCCCGAACCAAAAGGGAGAAGCTGCCTTCGATAGATTATTCATTGAAGGGGGATTTTAAAGATGTATAATCATTTTTATGGCCTTACCTTCAATCCCTTTGATAAATCAGCTCCCGTGAAAACAGCTTTCCCATCAAAGGATCATACGGAAATGCAAAACCGCCTGTCCTTTCTTAAAAGCACCAGGGGTATCGGCCTTTTCACCGCTCCGCCCGGAATGGGCAAAACTTATGCCCTGCGCTGCTTTGCTGAAACCCTGAATCCAAATCTGAGCCAGATGATCTATACTTGTTTGTCCACCATCAGTGTTACCGAGTTTTACCGCCAGATGTGTGTACAGCTGGGCCTGGAGCCAGTCGGTCGCAAGACCGATATGTTCAGGTTGATACAGGAACGAGTCAGAAGCTTATTAAAAGAAAAGCATAAAACTCTTCTGGTGGCAGTTGATGAATGCCAATATCTTAATACGGACATTCTCCGGGATTTCAAGCTGCTCATGAACCAGGAGTTTGACTCCATGGACTGCTTTGCCCTTATCATGGTAGGACTGCCGCATATGAATGGAATACTGGAAAAGCCAGTGCATGAGGCCTTAAAACAGCGCATTGTTGTACATTACAATTTCAACGGCTTGTCTTCCGATGAAACCGCCCAATATATTTATTCGCGAATTGAAGCTGCTGGCGGCGCATGCTCCATCATTGACGAGGCTGCTATCCATACTGTTGCCGGATACTCCCAGGGCGCTCCAAGAATTATCAACTCTGTCATGACTAATGCCCTTATTCTTGGTTCACAGCTGAAAAAGCAGAGCATTGATACTGAAACCATTCTTGCTGCAAGCAATAGCCTTGCTTTGGGCTGAGGAGGTGTTATGTATTGGATGATATTTTTACAGATGTCTTCATTGTACAAGATATAACAAATTGATCTCAGCCAGCAAATTGCTTGACTGCGGCTGTTACTCTTTCAATGGAGATGCCAATATTTTGCTCTTGTTTGTTACAGGGAATAGCTCAATGCTGGGGAGCATGCCTAACGCCTGGCAGGATTCTATAGAAAAATGAAGTTCTGAGCAGGGACTGCAGCTGCGGTCTCTGTTTCTTTTGGAAGAATTATTCTGTTTAAACCCTTGGAGCGGAGTTCCAATGTTCCCTGTTATCTGGCATTTATTAGCTGTTTTACTGATCTGTTTGTGCTGTCTGGATTTTATTTTGCCGTTTTCTTAGTCATTTGGCTGATTTTTATCTGCGGTTTAACCTGCCATCAATTCGCCGTTCAACACCATGGATGTTCTGGAGATTGTGGAAGCCAGACATCAAACTGGATCAACTATTTTTTGCTCACAGTTTGATCACAAGGGATGGCATGAAAAAATAGGTGAAGATACTTTAGCCGATGCGATTTTGGACCGTATAGTTCATGATTCCTACACTGTTCTTATTGATGGTGATATATCTATAATACCATATGAAACCTGTGAATCTGTTATCCCTGCCTGTAACTTACAGATATTCTCATGAACAACGATATGCTCCCCTGAAGGTAGACAGGTTAAATAATAAAAACTTACTACCGGAAAGGGGAGCATATAATCACTGACACCGGCCTTATCACTTATAAGAAAGCCTCAACTTCATCAATCGATTTAAGGTCAAAAATTGCTTCCGCCAGCTCCTGCTGTTTTTCTACAGACAAATTCCTCACCTTGTCTTCCACTTCAACCGGCATATTCCCAAACTTCTTTTTTAACAGTCGTACCAGTATGTTGGCCTGCCCTTCCACTCTACCCTTTTGCTCCCAGGAAGTGGTTATCTCCATCATTTTTTCAGCCTCCTTTGTGTCTATTTTACCTATTTCCGCCTCTAATTGTTTCTCTTCTTCCTCATTTAACTTAAGGTAAGTCTCAAAGAATCCAGTTAATAGAGTCGTGCGGGCCGGATCCAGTTCCATTCGTACCAGCATACGTAAGAACTCCAGTTTTACTTGTACTCGTTCTTTCTTCTGGTACCCCATTTTACTTAGCAGTGCTGCAGCTACCGGATTGTTGCT
>JBAYYO010000179.1:0-4853 GCA_041672985.1 Syntrophomonas sp.
GGCAAATTGCCAGGCAGATATCAGGATATAGGCCAAAACCGAAACAATGACAATGGCCGCTCCGGAGGCTAATTGCAGCGTATAGGATACCCATAAACCAGTCAAACAAAAGGCGACTCCAAGCAATATGGACAACAACATCATTTTCTTGAGATTATAGGTAAACATTCTCGCTATAGTAGGGGGCACACAGAGCAGGGCCAGAATAAGGATTATACCAATTACGCGGATGATTACGACAACTGTGATGGCGATCAGGACAAAGGTCATATAGTCCGTAAAGCGCATATTCAGGCCCAGGGCCGTGCTAAATTCTTCATCAAAAAGGTAGGCGCTGATCAGATTAATGAAAACAGATACAGTGCCAATAATTAAGATATCAAGTATAAGCATAAACCATAGATCTGATTGGGAAACGGTCAGAATATCACCAAATAAATAGGATGTCATATCGGGAGGATAACCCGGGGTAAAGCTTATGAATAAGATACCCAGAGCCATACCCAGCGGCCAGAACATCCCCACCAGCACATCGGGGTTGGTGGATGAATTGCGTTTGATGGCCGCAATCCCCAGAGCTGATGAAATGGAAAAGAATAGAGCACCGATAATCGGCTCTATCCGCAAAAAATATCCGAGACCAATACCACCAAAGGCGGTATGAGCAATACCGCCGCTCATCATGACTAATTGCTTCTCAATTATGATGGTGCCCATGATTCCACAGGCGATGGAAGCCAGGAAAGCAGCCCACAGGGCATGTTGTAAAAACGAATAGTTTAATATAGCATTGATCATTATTTGCCTCCATGATTATGATCGCCCAATACACGGTGGGGGACACCATGGGCAATGAGTTCAACCGGGCATCCGTAAAGCTGCATGACCAGGTCACTGGATAGGTCCGGGTCTCCATGATAGTATAAATTTTGGTTAATGCAGGCAATTGTTTTCAAATAAGAACTTACGGCCAGGGTATCATGAGTTACTATGACTATAGTTACATCCTGGTTTAAACCTTGTAAGATCTCATAAATTTGAGAACTGGAATGGGCATCAAGGCTGGCCGTAGGTTCGTCCAGCAGTAAAATTTGGGGCAAGACCACCAGTGCTCGTGCTATCAAAACCCGCTGCAATTGCCCCCCTGACAACTGGCCTATTTGACGGTCGGACAGATCAGCTATTTCCAGACGCTCAAGATAACTCTGCACGATATCTTGATCCTCCTGGTTATATCGGTGTAAAAAGCCGCTATTGCCAACCATACGCCCCATGAGCACCGCTTCCCGTACGGATATGGGAAACTGTTTATTAATGTTGGTTGCCTGGGGCACATAGCCCACTTGACTGCGCCCCTGCTGAGGAGTTGCACCTAAAACTAAAATGTGCCCACTGACCGGGGTTACGAGACCCAGGATTGATTTTAAGAGGGTACTTTTACCACCGCCATTAGGCCCTATAATGCCCACAAAATCACCGTATTCGATTTGCAGATTAATATCTTTTAACGCATAGATAGTGCCATAACGAACGCTCAGATGCTGTATGTCGATAGCATAATCCGAGCCTTTGTTTGTTTTCAAGTATATCACTTCCCCAGTTTAGCGCAGAACCCGGGCAAAGGTTTGCACGGTTTTTTGCAGATTATTGATGTAATCTGGATCCAGCGGTGCTATCATTTCTGCCTGCCCGCCAATTTCTGCTGCCATAGCATGAGACTGTTTGCTGTCGATCTCGGCCTGGTAAAAAATAACCTTAATATTTTCCTTTTTGGCAAGGTCGATAACTTTTTGCAAATTGATGGCCGTGGCCTCCTTGCCTTCCTCTTCCAGGGCAACCATATTTAGACCATAATCTTCTGCAAAGTAGCCGAAGGCAGGGTGATAAACGATTATGGTTTTGTTGCTCACGCTAGTCAAAGAGGCTCGAATATCCTGGTCAAGTTGGTCCAGTTCGGTATTGTAGGCCTGGGCATTCGACTCAAAGATATCCCGGTGGGCAGGATCCAACTGAGACAGTTCCTCAGCGGTAATAAGGACAATTTCTTTAACCCGCTTGGGGGATAGCCACATATGAGGATCTCTTTCACCCGTAGCAAAAACATGAGGGGGGTATTTTTGATCTACCAGTGCGGGCAAATCCAATAGTTTAATGTCGGGATTCAAATCTTTAATTTTAGGCAATATGGTAGCTTTTTCCGATGGCACGCCGATGGCGAAATAGATCTGGGCATTACTAAACTCCATCATCTGCTGGGGGGTGGGGGAATAGTTTTCTGGATTGCCCCCGGGGGGGACCATAGTGACCACATCAACCAGGTCACCGCCCACAGCCTTAACAAACGTGGCCTGGGGAACGATAGTGACTGCTGCCTTGAGTTTACTTTGTCCTGCTGGCACCGATACCTGTTTGTCATTACATCCTGCTACTAGAAATAAGGTGCAGAAAAGAAAGAGCATCCATATTAGATGACGTCTAATATTTTGTAAGGCAAGTGTTTTCATTGGTATTATCTCCTCATTTAATAAAATGTCTTACCTCGCAATTAATGAGAGGTAGGGGTGAAAATGCAAACGTTTGCATTGCCGCCTATAGTATATTATGTAAATTTCTTGTTATATAGTCAAGCAGTCGGAAAAATATTTTCAAATCAATGACATTTTTGATGAAAAAACAATTGACCTCATAAATGCATAAGCATATACTTATATCACAAGTTCTTGCCAGGGACTTGCGCAGGGAATAATAGGGTGAGTTTATAGGAAATAATGATAAGGAGAAAAAATCTATGTTTGAGACTGTATTTAAAGCCCTAGGGGAACCCAGTCGGTTAAAGATTATTAAGCTGCTGGCAGATAAAGAATTGTGTGTGTGTGATCTTGAGGTTATTCTGCAGTATAGTCAACCCCGTATATCGCAGCATCTCAAAGTCCTAAAACAAGCTGGACTGGTAAAGGAGCGCAAGGAGGGGCAGCGCAGTATATGCAGTTTAGACCGGGAGTTGCTAAAAGACATTTGGGCGGATTTCGAAAGGTATCTTGACCAACCGCTCCAAGAAAGCCCGGCTTTAAGCGCGGAGTTTTCCCGTATGCCCTCAATTACAGGAGAATACTGTGCAGCTAAGTCTGATTAATGAAGTCGATATAATCAAATAGGCAAATATAAAGATGGGAGGAATCGTTAATGAAGATTGAAGTATTGGGTTCAGGTTGTTCTAGGTGTAAACAGTTGGAAAAGGATGTTTATAATGCGCTGGCAGAACTTGATATCGCAGCAGATGTGATGAAGGTAAAGGATATTCAGAAAATTATGAGTTATAAGGTCATGGCTACCCCCGCATTGGCTATAGATGGACAGGTAAAAGTTGCCGGCCGGGTGCCTCGCAAAGAAGAACTGATCAACTATTTAAAGGATGCCAGTAAATAAGCTCATTAGAATCAACATGAATATTAAGCAAAGCAGGAGTGGGATAGAAGCCGAAACTCTATTAATGGGGTGATGTCGTGATTATATTCCAGTGGTTAAATGATCAGTTGTTAAAAATGGAATGGCTCAGTAATTTAGTGGCCTTATTGGTGGATAATGTATTTAAACTTGATATGGGCACCAGAATTGGCGGGAGCGTACACTTTTTTATTTATGATGTTATAAAGATATTCATTCTGCTATCGGTTCTGATTTTTATAATCTCATATATTCAGAGCTTTTTCCCTCCGGAAAGAACCAGGAGTATATTGGGCCGTTATAATGGAATTTCAGCCAATGCATTTGGCGCTTTGTTAGGGACGGTTACCCCATTTTGTTCATGCTCATCAATACCTTTGTTTATAGGATTTACCAGTGCAGGGCTGCCTCTTGGCATAACATTCTCGTTTTTAATATCCTCACCATTGGTAGATTTAGCCTCAACAATTTTGCTGGCCAGTATATTCAACTGGAAAATTGCTATTGCTTATGTGGTTGTGGGTATCGTGTTAGCGATAATCGGGGGAACTGTAATTAGTAAAATGAAACTAGAAAAATATGTAGAATCATTTGTCTATAACAATAATATGACGCTGGAATGTGGGCTAGAGGAGTTGACTACCAGGGATAGACTATATATTGCTCGAGATCAAGTGCTGGAGATAATACGGAGGGTTTGGATCTACATCCTGATTGGGGTTGGGATTGGGGCGGCTATTCATAATTGGATTCCAGACCCTATGATATCGGCCGTACTTGGTCAGGATAAATGGTACTCGGTTTTAATTGCAACTTTAGTAGGCATACCTATGTATGCTGATATTTTTGGAACCTTGCCCATCGCCGAGGCATTAGTCTATAGGGGAGTCGGGATCGGAACTGCTCTGGCCTTCATGATGAGTGTGACTGCCCTGTCACTGCCTTCTTTAATAATGCTCAATCAAGTTGTTAAAATCAGACTATTAGCGGTTTTTGTAGGGATCGTAGCGGTTGGAATTATCGTAATTGGGTATACCTTTAATATTTTTGGTCATTTGTTTATTTAAACAGATAAGGGAACGGACGGTTCGAGACTGCTGAAAAGTGCTCTTTTGCGTTATAACTCTGAGCGATAGCGAAGAATCTCGTTAGCTAAAGGCCCAATATTACGGACTTCCAAAAGGGATCCTTCGTCGCCTGCAGCTCCTCAGGATGACATTTATGATACTTTTTCAGTGGTCTCGGACGGTTCTCTTGTCTGTTGCAAACAGTTGGAATTTCTTAAATGATTTTTGGGAAGGTAATGAGCATACTATTTGTCTGGATAAGGCCTGTTTTACCAGTTTGAATTTCCGGGCTATGGCTCGGAAGGTTCTATGGCTTCCAGCCGGTTTAAAAAGGGTGCCTGG
>JBAYYO010000180.1:0-4852 GCA_041672985.1 Syntrophomonas sp.
TAGTAGTCAACCCCCAACCCGGACTTAAAAACGGACAGAAGGTAAAAATCATTACAGGAGTACTTAAATGATTGCAGTAAATGATTTAAGAAAGACTTATGACACTGGAAGCATAACCGTAGAAGCCTTGCGCGGTCTATCCTTTAATATTGATAAGGGCGAATTCGCGGCCATAATGGGGGCCTCTGGTTCCGGGAAATCAACGCTGATGAATCTCCTGGGTTTGCTGGATGTACCTTCTGGCGGTACCTATATTCTTAATCAAACGGAAGTCTCAGCCCTGGAGGAAAGGGATTTTGCCCGGATTAGAAACAAAGAAATTGGCTTTGTTTTTCAGACCTTCAACCTGCTCCCCCACCTTACCGCCCTGCATAATGTAGAACTGCCTATGATGTATGCAGGGGTTAAACCAGCAGCAAGAAGAGAGCAAGCCACGCTGCTCCTGGAACGTATGGGACTGATTGATCGTATCCACCATTACCCCAATGAGCTGTCTGGCGGCCAAAACCAGAGGGTGGCCATTGCTCGTTCACTGGCCAATAACCCGGCCATAATACTAGCTGATGAACCCACCGGAGCACTGGACAGCCATACCAGCCTGGAAGTGATGGATATTTTTCAGCAGTTGAACCTGGAAGGTACCACAATAATTTTGGTTACCCATGAAGAAAATATTGCCCAGCATGCCAATCGTATTCTGCGTTTAAGTGACGGGTTATTGATAAGGGATGATATAGTACCGGTGCCGATGAATGCTGCTCTAGAGCTCAGTTCTTTACGAAAAGAGGCGGTTAGATGAACATACGGGAACTTATGGTAGTTGCATTAGCCAGCATTAAAAGCAGTAAACTGCGTTCCTTTCTGACCACCCTGGGCATTGTAATAGGTATTGCCGCAGTAATATCGGTGGTAGCCATCGGCCAGGGGGGCAGGGCCATGCTTATGCAGGAACTGGAAAAGTTCGGAACCAACCTTTTCGTAGTATACGTGAATTACCAGGAGGGCGAAATATCCCGGCAATCGGATTTACAGGTCAGCGATATAACCCTTATCAAAAATGTAGTCCCCGAAGTGAAATATATGGCCCCCGTTTTTTATACCCAGATGAAACTAAGAGGCAGCCAGGGCCAAAAAACAGTTGAACTGCTGGGAACCAGCGCAGATCTTGTTCATGTCAATAATCTGGAAATTGCTCAGGGGCGGTTCCTTAATGAGGAGGACGAAAGCGCCGGCCGGCAGGTAATTGTTATCCAGGAGGACACCGCCAAGGAGTTGTTTGGCTCCGAAAAACCACTGGGACAGCGGGTAGTGATCGGCAGTACTTCATCTATGGTGGTGGGAGTTTTAAAAAAAGATACTTCGGTACTTAATGATAATTCACGCCAGAGTGCCTATATAACCATGTCATTAATGCGCAATATGACCGGCATGAGCTATATTCATCAGATATATGGCAGCGCCACAAGCAAGGAAGCCGTAGCTACGGCCATGGAACGCAGTAAGAGCATTTTGGAACGACGCCACAATGCCCCCGGCCATTATGAGGCTCGCAGCATGGAACAGGAGATGCAGTCAGCCAACAAGATATTGGGTATAGTCGGCCTGGTTATAGGCCTTATCGCTGGGATATCTTTATTGGTTGGAGGAATCGGGGTTATGAATATAATGCTGGTATCGGTTACCGAACGCACCCGGGAGATAGGCATCCGTATGGCCTTGGGGGCGCGTCGTCAGGATATCCTAGTCCAATTTCTATTTGAGTCCATAGTACTTTGCCTGATGGGAGGAATTATCGGAACTGTTCTAGGCTATGGCGGGGCTTACGTGGTGGCTAAAATTGCCCATTGGCCGCCTTTGGTTTCCTGGTGGACTATTTTAATAGCCTTTTTATTCTCAGCCGGGGTTGGATTATTCTTTGGCCTCTATCCCGCCAACCAGGCGGCCCGACTTAAGCCCATCGAGGCATTACGCCGCGAATAACTCGGGGTCAGGCCCCGAGTTATTCAAGAAACGTTCTTCTGTTTTAGGTGAGACAGTGAACCTGTCCCCCTGTCCCTCGTTATTGGCTTGTTTCCAGGTTTATCGTGAGGGCTTTGTTTTCAGGATCATACAGTACAACAATCATGGTGTTCTCATTTAAATGTGCATTATAACTCTGGCCTGAGTCGCTCGTGTATTCTGCAACATCATTTGTAAATCCCCGGGCTTTTAATTCTTCAACATATTGTTTGAAATCTTTTGCTTCAATTTGTTCTATCATAATCACACAGGCTTTATCTGAGTTTATGGCTGATACTATATTACCTTTTTTAAACTCCGGAATAAGCTTGGCTACTTCACCTTCCGGCCATTTGCTATCGCTGAGGGTAACTTTTTCGCCATTCTCGCCCTTTATAGTTAGTTGGCCTTTGTCAACATCTATATTGGCTTCGCCACCCGTAGCCTTTTCTATAACACCCTCGGTTACCTTTTCCGCTATCTTTTCATCGAGACTTTGTCTGACACCACAGGATGTCAAAGATAACATTATTAATGTACTAAGTAGAACAACAATAAATTTTTTTAACAAGCGTCATCCCTCCTTCGTTTTTGATAGTAATCGCGCACGGGAGATTGATAGGGCGGTTTGGTTACTGGCTTTCAATCTCCTGAATTCGGATACCCCATTCTTCTTCTTCCAAATTAATTATTTTATCAGTCTGTATTTCCCAATAATAGGAAGTCCCTTTGCTTTTCCGCCGAATCCATTAACAAGTCCTATGATAGCTAAGACTAGAACACCCAATCCAAATATGGGCAAAAGCAGCCAGCCAATTATGGGTATCATAGATAGAACGAGGCTTCCTGCAAAACCAAGGATAAACAATAGCAATCCTTGGTTAGCATGATATCTACCGAATTGGGAATCGGGGCAGGCTATTAACGGGAGAAAAAAGATGATATAGGCTAGTCCGGCCATGGTCTTGTTTTGTTCAATATCTCCCGGGTCAAAGATTGGAATTGTACTCTCCACTATCTGGCTGTTAATGTTTGGGTCTGTTGTCATTAAAAAAACCTCCTAATAAAATTTTAATTATACTTATGATTGTATGTATCCTTGCCTGGGAAGTAATCACCCCCGGGGTGATTCTGCCCCCAAAACACCATAATCACCCTGGGGGTGATGAACCATAAGTATTAGGAAAACTGCAAAAAACCTTATTGCGTAAAGAATAAGGGAACAAAAAAAATAAAAATAGAAGCTATCACATTACAAGGAACGCCGTACGGTAAAGAGACAGACCGGGCGGCGTTTGTGCGCTAAAGCAACTGTGGCGCGTTTGGCGCATTTGCGTTGTTTTACGCGCCAATACCATATGTAAAAAGGCAAATATATATATTTTGTATCTTTATACAATGCTATACTTAATAAAACAATCATTCCAAAAAATTATATTATTAGCTGCAGACTTTATATTAGACGAACAGTGTTATAACATCTCATATACAAGGGGAGTTGCATATGAAAAAAAGTATTTTTATCTTTACCACCTTCATGTTAGTATTTGTCGTAACATTAGCCGGTTGTGAAAATTCTATAAAAGTCAACTCGAAAAACCCTGTGACCCTTACGCTCTGGCACAACTATGGCGGTCAGTTGAAAGATACCATGGATGATATGATCGATGAATTCAATGAAACCGTAGGGGCCGAAAAAGGCATTATTATCAATGTTACATCCATCTCCGGTAGCGCCACCATTCATGAAAAGCTGACCATGGCTGCCAATGGCGACCCGGGGGCACCACCCCTGCCTGATATTACAACCGCCTATCCCAAAACAGCACTTATATTGGCGGAAAAGGGACTGCTTGCTGACCTTAATCAGCAATTTACCCCAAAAGAGCTTTCAACCTATATTCCTGAATTTCTAGAAGAAGGCCGGTTAAAGGGAGATAGTCTCTATGTTTTTCCCACGGCCAAGTCTACCGAAGTTTTGTTTGTGAACACAACCATATTTAAACGATTTGCCCGGGACACGGGTGCCAGGATTGAGGATTTACAAACCTTTGAAGGGATTATCAAAACTTCTGCACTTTATTATGATTGGACTGATAAACAAACCCCCCAGATTGCTAATGATGGTAGAATGTTCTTCATGCCGGATTCCCTCTTTAATTTTTCACTAGTCGGATATAAGCAGTTGGGCGCAGAGTTTATTGAAAATGGTGCTATAAACTTCACATCTCCGCTCTATTCCAGGGTGTGGGAGTCTTACTATAAACCTGCTGTTTTAGGTCAGACAGCCATTTTTAACGGATATGCCACCGATCTTGCTAAAACGGGTGACATCGTGTGTTCAACCGGTTCAACCGCAGGAGTATCGTTTTTTTCTCATACGGTTACATATGCAGATAACACCTCTGAACCGGTAGAGCTGGACATACTGCCTTATCCTGTGTTTGAAGGCGGGAAAAAAGCAGCTATGCAGAGAGGCGGAGGCATGAGTGTAATCAAGTCTACCAAAGAAAAAGAGTATTTAGCCGGTATTTTTCTAAAATGGTTTACCAGCCCCGAAAACAATCTTCGCTTTGTATCATCCACCGGATATCTTCCTGTAACGGAAGAAGCCTTTGGGGAGATTATGTCCCAAAAGATCAAGGATATCTCGGATGAAAGAATCAAGAAGCTGCTCGAGACATCCAGGATAATGCAAAAAGAATATGAGTTTTACATACCACCTCTTTTTGACGGTATTGATGAACTGCAAAAACAATATGAAGGCCAATTGAAGGAGATTGCGACCCAATCCAGAATATCCTACATTGATAGCTTAAAAAGCGGGGATTCAGCAGCAGCCTATGAAACAGCA
>JBAYYO010000181.1:0-4850 GCA_041672985.1 Syntrophomonas sp.
CAAGGTATCCCCATCTATTTATGTTAAATTCCCGGTCAAGGATGGCAAAGGTGTAGTTCCCGCAGGGACATTTATAATTATTTGGACCACCACCCCCTGGACCTTGCCCGCTAATGCCGGTGTCTGCCTTCATCCCGATTTTGATTATGTATTAGTGGAAGTTAACGGAGAAAGATATGTATTGGCCCAAGGATTGCTGGAGAAGGTTGCTGACGAACTGGGCTGGGATAAATATCAGATAGTACATGAATTCAAAGGCAAGCAGTTAGAACGGGCGATATGTCAGCATCCATTTATAGACCGTGATTCTCTGGTGATTTTAGGTGAGCACGTTACCCTCGAAGCGGGGACAGGATGCGTTCATACTGCACCCGGTCATGGTGAGGATGACTTCTATGTAGGTAAAATATATGGTCTGGACATACTGTCGCCAGTGGATGACAGAGGTCTGTTTACCGAGGAAGCAGGTAAATTTGCGGGACTTTATGTACATAAGGCCAACGGTAATATAATTGAAGAGTTAGAGAATAAGGGTATGCTGCTTAAGGCCAGCAACTATTCTCACCAGTATCCGCACTGCTGGAGATGTAAGCATCCCATCGTTTATCGGGCTACCAATCAATGGTTTGCCTCCATCGATGGATTCCGGGAGCAGACCCTGGCGGAAATTGACAGTGTGAAATGGGTACCCTCCTGGGGAAGGGAACGCATCTATAATATGGTGCGCGATAGGGGCGACTGGTGTATTTCCCGTCAGCGGACCTGGGGTGTACCGATTCCCATCTTCTACTGTGCCGACTGTGGTGAAACCATTATCAATCCAGAGACTATTAATCGGGTCAGCGAGCTGTTTTCCGAGTTTGGTTCTGATATCTGGTTTGCGAAAGAAGCCCGCGAGCTTCTGCCGGATGGATTTACCTGTCCAACTTGCGGCAGCCAGGAATTTACCAAAGAGACCGATATCATGGACGTTTGGTTTGACTCTGGTTCCAGTCATATGGCCGTTCTGGAAACCTACCCGGAGTTAAGATGGCCGGCTGATCTTTACCTGGAAGGCAGTGACCAACACCGGGGCTGGTTTAATTCCTCCTTGTCTACTTCGGTGGCTATTAGAGGCAGGGCACCCTATAGACAGGTTCTAACCCATGGCTTTGTGGTTGATGAAAAAGGTTATAAAATGTCCAAATCAGTAGGCAATGCAGTTGACCCGCTGGCCATGATTGAGGAAATGGGTGCCGATATATTACGGCTCTGGGTGTCGTCGGCCGACTACCGCAATGATATCAGCGTTTCCAAAAATATAATCAAACAGTCCAGTGAAGCCTATCGGAAGATCAGGAACACCTGCCGCTTCATTCTGGGGAACCTCTATGATTTTGAACCGGAAAGGGACACAATTCCCTATGAAAATCTTACCGAGTTGGATAAATGGGCTCTCATGAGAATGGATAAACTGATCAGGCGAGTTTCCAAGGCCTATGATGATTATGAGTTCCATGTGGTATTCCACGCAGTGCACAACTTTTGCACCGTGGACCTGAGCAATATCTACTTTGATATTCTAAAAGATAAACTCTACTGTAATCAGACCAACGATGGGGAAAGAAAGGCCGCCCAGACCGTTCTCTATAAATTGATAAACGCTTTGGTGACAATACTGTCGCCTATTCTGGCCTTCACCAGCGAAGAAATATGGGGCTATATCAAGCAAGAGGGACAGCCAATCAGTGTACAGCTACTCGAATGGCCCGACAGCAACGATTTATATATCGATGATGAACTAGAAGCCAGAATGGATAAGATCCTGGCCCTGCGCGAAGTAGTTACCAAAGCTCTGGAAGAAGCCCGAGTCAAGAAAGTGATCGGTCATTCCCTGGGTGCCCGGGTATGTATTTATGCTGATGATGAATGGATGCCCGTTTTATCCAAGGTGGTACAGCTGGAAAAAGTGCTGATTGTTTCCCGGGTTGAGCTGGCGGGAGCAGAAGTGCGTACTGCTGATGCTACTGCTCTGGAGGGAGTCTCCGGTGTATGGGTCAAGGTTGAGGCTGCCGATGGTGAAAAGTGTGAAAGATGCTGGGTTATTGATCTCTCGGTGGGCAAGGATCAAAACCACCCCACTCTGTGCAGCCGCTGTGCTGAGGTAGTAGAAAATTGGGAGGGATAAGATGGCCAGGAGCGAAGAAGGCAATCGGATCATTATTACGGTATTAGGCCATGATCGAGTAGGCATAATTGCCGGAATATCAGCCATTTTAGCTGATGCCCGGATTAATATCCTGGATATCAACCAGACCATACTGCAGGGATTTTTTACGATGGTTATGGTCGCGGATATTACCGATAGCACCAAGGACATAGCCCAATTGAGGGATATACTTAACCTAAAAGGCCAGGAACTGGAACTACAGATTACCGTACAACATGAAGATATATTCAATTTCATGCATCGCATATAGGAAATCATACAGGGGGAGATAAATTATCTCCCCTCTGTTGTCCTTAAAGTGTTAAAAAGTCAGCAGATGACAGGTTGGATTTTTCCATTATGCAAAACTCTCAGTTATCTGAACACGTTGTCTGCGTCTATAAATTAGGAGGTGGATTATGCCTTTCAGCATAAGCAAGGATGAAGTTCTGGAAACGGTCAGAATGCTGCAGACTGAGAATCTCGATATTAGAACCATAACCATGGGCATTAATATTATGGATTGCCGGGGTCAAAATGGAGAAGAGACCGGGCGCCGGACATATGAGAAGATTGTTCAATATGCATCCCAGTTGGTAAAAGTAGGGGATGATATCGAGAAAGAATATGGAATACCTATTATTAACAAACGCATTTCCATAACCCCGGTTTCAATAATTGCGGATGGGTTTTCCTGTGCCGAAATGGTCGCTATCGGCAGATACCTTGATAAGGCAGCAGTAGAAGTGGGAGTAAACTTCATTGGTGGTTTCTCTGCGCTGGTACACAAAGGTTTCAGTAAGGGAGATCTGGCGCTGATTGAGGCTATTCCGGAGACCCTCTCAACTACCGCACGAGTTTGTTCTTCTGTCAATGTAGGCACCACCAAAGCCGGGATCAATATGGATGCTGTATACCGGATGGGGGAAATAATTAAAAAAACTGCCGAACTTACGGCCGAGCAGGATGGTCTGGGCTGTGCCAAACTGGTTATCTTCTGCAATGCAGTCGAAGATAATCCTTTTATGGCGGGGGCCTTTCATGGAGTGGGTGAGCCCGAATCAGTGCTGAATATTGGCATAAGTGGACCAGGTGTGGTTCTGGGCGCTGTAAGGCAACATCCTGACGCAGACCTGGGGCAGTTGGCCAACATTATAAAGAATACCGCCTTTAAAATAACCCGCACCGGGGAAATGGTAGCCCGCATAGCGTCACAGCGCTTGAACGTGCCCTTTGGCATCATTGATCTGTCACTAGCACCTACTCCCGCCATAGGCGACAGCGTGGCCGATATCCTGGAATCTATGGGTTTGGAAAGAGTAGGGGCACATGGTTCCACTGCCGCGCTGGCAATGTTAAATGATGCGGTCAAAAAAGGGGGAGCTATGGCATCCTCCTATGTAGGCGGGTTATCTGGTGCGTTTATCCCCGTCAGCGAGGACCAGGGCATGATCAATGCCGTAAAGGAAGGCGCATTGACTATTGATAAACTGGAAGCGATGACCTGCGTTTGCTCAGTTGGGCTTGATATGATAGCCATCCCCGGGGATACCCCGGCGGAAATTATTTCGGCCATAATCGCTGATGAGGCTGCCATAGGTATGATCAACCGTAAGACTACCGCGGTTAGAATCATCCCCGCACCGGGGAAAAAAGAAGGGGATTGGGTTGAGTTTGGAGGCTTGTTGGGCCATGCCCCCGTTATGAGAGTAAACAAGAATTCTCCGGCCCGATTTATTCAGCGCAAGGGACGTATTCCAGCCCCGATTCATTCCCTCAACAACTAAGGATTAGCTTATATAATAAGAATAGATACTTGCAGCAGGTATTGAAAAGAATATATTTGGAATAATAATCTATAGGAATGTGGTGAGGATATTGAATCATGAACAGGAATCATCTGAAGAAAAAGGTTGTATGGAAAAGATGATTCACAAACTAGATGAAATATCTTTGAGTATGGAAAAGTTAGGCATTGCGGAATATGTAGAGATGCTAAATAATCCGCGCCGTCTCATATTTATTAATTTTTGGTCCGGTGTAGTGCGGGGTTTTGGGATGGCTATAGGTTTCACGTTGCTGGCGGCATTGGTATTATATGTGTTGCAGCAGATAGTAGTCCTTAATACACCACTGATAGGAGACTTCATTGCCGATATCGTAAACATTGTTCAGAAACAGTTAAATGTGGGTGGGAGTGTTTTTCAAAGCCATGGGGGGAAGATATGAGGTGTAAACCATGCAAGAACAAGATAGGCTGTTGATGAAGAAACATGAATTAGAACAATTGATCATGGATAATCAGGAACTGTATGTGCAATCCGGCCAGGGGAACGGAATGTTATCCAGCTATGCTTCACACCCTGCGGATTTAGCTTCTCATCTGCAGGTCCTAAATATTGAGCTAGAGAGGATAAATGAGGCCCTGGCTCAAGACAACCCTGAACAACTTTCATAGTTCGGCTATATTCGATTTTATAGCCCATTGAAATTCTGGTAGAATAGTTATATATTAGTTCTGTGCACAATATGTTTGAAGGAGGCCGAAGCGGTGAAAATCGGAATCTTTACCGAAAGTTATAAGCCCTACACCAGTGGAGTTGTAACTTCAATATCTACTTTGAAAGATGAGCTGACCCGGTTGGGCCATGAAATACATATA
>JBAYYO010000182.1:0-4836 GCA_041672985.1 Syntrophomonas sp.
TCTCAAGGAAATACTGCCCGAACTGAAGGGAGCCCTGGGGTAGAACGCTATGACCTTCTGGAGGAATTTAATTGCCAGTCCTGTGGAGACCGGGCAAAGATACTGATTAGCCACTATTTTATGTGAATTTACGGGCCGCATAGCGAGGTTCCGTTTGTAATATTGGCTTTCAATGCTATACAGCCTGTTTTACAGCAAGACATGTTTCGCTTGGTGGTTTTACCACGACATAATAAATTAATCAAAGGAGTATAACAGTGGATAAATTTACTGCATTCTGGTGTTTTCGATTGGCCGCCCTATCACGCAAGATAAGCCGCACCTATAATACACTGTGCTCCCAATACGGAATTACGGCCACCCAGTCATTTGTATTATTTGATTTACTTGACAATGAGGGGAGTAACGTAAAGGACATGGCTTTCCGTATTCAACTAGACAGCCCGGCAGTTACAGGCGTTATTGATCGGCTTTTTAAAGAAGGTCTGGTGCAGAGGGCAGAAGACCCTTCCGACCGGCGCAGCTTGCAGATATTTCTTACCCCCCGGGGTCGGCAATTAGCTGAAGAATTGTTGCCTGTGGGACGGGAATTCAATAACAATACCCAAGCCGGTTATAACCAAGACGAAATAGAAATTTTTGAAAACTATCTAAAACGCCTCGAACAGAAATTCTAGATTACCAACAAAAATGAGTTTTGGGAACTGTCCCGAAACTCATTTTTGTATGAACTGCTAATAACGCAATAGAGCTGCTAATGCTTCACCATCGGGGATTTTGTCGACTGCAACCACATAGACGGTCCCACCGTTAAGAATAGTTTGGATAGCTGCAAAATCATACAAATCTTCGTCATCGATGTCAGCTTCCTCGTGTATATGAACATCATTGAGCTGGGGATCAAATCGGCCCCATTGCTGGGCACCATCAGCCAGAAATAGTATCTCCACCTGTCCATTATATGCTGCGGGAGCAGCCGTCTTTATATCGTGGGTAGTTCTGCCAGTGCCCTTGAATGGGTCATAGTAGGTTATTGCTTCCTGTTCAGCTTTGTGGAAATAATGTTCCACGGTTGGCCAGGCCAGGGTTTGTAGATCCTCAGCAGACAGCTCTTCCGGGTTGCCTGGAATTCCTTTCTCAGTCAGATACGCATAGGTGTTGGCTTCCCGGTAAATAGAGAAGAGAAATTCCACCCCTACTAAAACCAGAGGCGCCTTTTCCTCCCGCAGCAAATCATGTAAACCCCGGTCAATCAAGCGGAAATAGCGCAATATATTGTCTTTGGCATCGTCTATCCCTACACCGTGGCCATGGAAAATGGCGGCCGCTTTAGTATTAGTTCCTTCTAGGGTATTGCTGTGGAGCTGTAGCTGTCTTTCAGGGTCATCATACTGCATGGCTTCGGCCAGACTATGAGGAATACCCTCAATTTCCAACTCATTAACACTGGCGCGGGTACACTGCAGTACCCGTACTGCATTTTGGCTGAGAGCCAGCACATAGAATAGACCATCACCGCTGAGCAAGGGGAGCAGCGGTTTGAGATGAAAACGCTTGCCAATGTGCAGAAATTCGTCCATATCTAAAGGAAGGCAGTAGTGATAGAACATGTCCGCGGTTAAGAATATGGCCAGCGCATCACGTTGCTGCTGCCAAAATTGGTTATCAAGTACTAGCTGCTGAGCCGGGTCCAGCAAAAGTTTAGCCTGAGGGGACCGCATGCCCCCGCCTATTAAACGCTTCCCTGCCTCCTGCAGCAAGTTTTTTAATCTTATACGACCCTGCTGAATTTCGGCTCCTGCCCGGTAGGTGGGCATATAAATCGTAATACAAACTCCATCTTGTTTGCCCATAAGTACCGTTAAATCTTCTCTAGTTAATAGATTCATAGGTTAACCTCCTCTTCTAAAAATTATTGTTCCCCAGCAGCCGGGGTTATTACTCTTTTTCATTAATATTTTAAGCTGCTAAGGTGAGGAGGTTCAGACAGCTGCCGATTTTGCAAATTGACCAAAAGCCTTATTTAAATAAGCGGGCAAAAGTTTTCGGTACTTCTGTTTCGAAACGCATAATCTCACCGGTCACCGGATGATGAAAAGCCAAAATGTGGGCATGCAGTCCTAAGCGACCTATGGGGTTGGTAGTCGAACCATACTTTTTGTCGCCGATGATGCTATGACCTATATCTTTCATATGTACACGTATCTGGTTTTTGCGGCCGGTTTCGAGACGGATTTCCAGCAAAGAGTATTTATCATTGGCTTGCAGCATTTTGTAATGGGTTATGGCTTCCAGCCCATCGCCTGGTTTGGAGCCGGAATACATCATCTTGGTCTTGGTCTCCAACAACCAGGATTTAATTTTGTCGGTTTGTTTTGTCACCCGACCTTCAACCACCGCCACGTAGGCACGGTCGGTTACCAGCTCCTTCCAGGCATCCTGCAGCAAATGTTTAATCGCTTCATTTTTTGCAAACAGCATGATTCCGGAAGTATCCCTATCCAGACGGTGGACAATGAAAATCCTGTTGTTAGGGTCGTTGATACGAACATAGTCTGTTAATTGGTGATAGGCGGTATTTTGTTTCTCGCTGTCAGAAGCAATAGATAACAATCCAGCCGGCTTGTTAATTACTATGAGTTCAGAATCTTCGTATATTACCTTTAAGCCCTTAATGTGTGCCTGATCTCTAACCAGAGACCAATTAACAATGACTTCCTGGCCTGACTGCAGGGGATGATTATATTGTGTAACCACCGTGTCTCCCACCATAACCTGCCGGTGGGTTAATAATGATTTAATGTTGTTGCGGCCTTTCGCCGGCATTTTATCCATAAGGAATTCCATTAACTCGGCCGGTTCTGAAACCAACCAGCTAGTCAGGCGATGCTTTTCTGCTGTTCGCCCCGATTTATTATAAGTAAATTTTTTCATTAGATGCCTCCATAACGAATTTTAGTAAATCTATTATATACACTAATTTTCATAATTACCCCATAAAAAAGCTTTTGTGAATCAGTCGTTCACAAAAGCTGGGTAGGTAAACTTATGTTTGGTGGGGGGGGCAATTATTGCATTGGTTGCGTGAAATTATTAGCCTGTTGCTGCTGTACCGCCTGTTTTCCTTGTTCAACCATCTGCTCTTCCTTGGAGTTCAAGATAAAAAGAAGCTGCTGCAATTCGCCCACATGCTGTCGTTCTTCATCCGCAATATGAGTCAAAACCTTCTTTACTCTGGAATCATTGGTTGCCATTGCGTGAGCCTCATATCCAATAATTGCCTCCAGTTCACCAGCTATGTCGACACGTAAAGCCTGGAGAAGTTCGTCGTTGGATAATTGGCGGGGGACGTTGGCAACAAAGGGATCACCCAATAACGCCATTTTAGCCACCTCCTATAGTTATTATTACTATTATGGGTGACAAAGAAGGGAATTATGTAGCCGGGCCATCTTTCTACCCCTTCGCTCCATTATTGGCCGACTGTCTCTCCCGCAGGAATGCGATAAGGGCTGGTAAAAGAGAAATGAAAATGATACCGAAAACAACCAGGGTAAAATTTCTTTGTACTGCCGGAATATTGCCAAATGCATAACCGCCCGCTAAAAATAGTGCTACCCAACCAACACACCCAATTATATTAAAAAAAAGGAAACGCGGGTAACTCATATGCCCGATTCCTGCTACAAAGGGTGCAAAGGTACGTATAATAGGAATAAAGCGGGCTATAATTATGGTTTTACCCCCATGCTTCTCATAAAATTCATGGGTGCGCACCAGATATTCAGTTTTCAAGAAACGTATCTTTTTTCCAGAGAATACTTTAGGGCCTAAAAACCGGCCAATTTGATAGTTGACAATATTGCCCAGGATAGCCGCGGACATAAGAATACTAACGATAACCAGCAGATTAATTTCACCGCTGGCAGCCAGCGCCCCCAGTACAAAGATTAAGGAATCACCAGGTAGAAAAGGGGTCACCACCAGACCGGTTTCGCAGAATATAACCAGGAAGAGTATGAGATAAGCCCAGGTTCCATAATTATTAAAGATAAGATTAAGATACTTGTCCAAATTGATTAAAATGTCTAATAAAGTAAAAGATATGCTAAGATCCATGGATAATTCCTTTCAGGTTATCTAGCTTTTGATAAATTATTTTCCATTTCAGCCCCCCGGTGAATTGGTTGGATGTCTGGTAATTGGGGTGATATACTCAACGCACATATGGAAATAAGTGATGCGCCCAGATCCATGCCGGAGTGTATGTCCGGAAATAGTTTTCCAATTAGTGTTAAATGTATCTATTCGGCAACAATATTTATGATAATATTAATTACAGTATTTTTCAGTCTAATGTATACTATTTACTAAGTCAATAAGCCTGTGGATTATGGGGATAGGGTTATATGCTGGCATGGATTCCAATCCCATACATTTGAAAAAGCTGCTAAATTGCTTTATGGGGGATGAGTTTGTTGATAGCAGGTTAAATTAAACGTGAAAGAATTTAGAAATATAGTAGTATAATTAATTAGTATAATCATTTAAGAGGTATAGAGATGTTCAAAGCTATTCTGTTTGACCTAGATGGTACTTTGCTTGATATTGATATGGATTTTTTCTTGACGAGATATTTTAGAGAAATGGGAAGAATGGCGGCGGCCGGTGGTTATTGTGATCCCCAACAGTTGGTGGATCAGATACTAAAATCTACAGATGTCATGATAAGGGATATTGATCCCGGTGTCCGTAACGAAGAGAGTTTCATGCAACATTTCTTCAACTCCCTGCCGGTTGATGAGGTGGAGATGAAATCATTCTTTGATGAATTTT
>JBAYYO010000183.1:0-4834 GCA_041672985.1 Syntrophomonas sp.
GTCTTATCATAAAGACAACCCCTGAGCTTGCCGTCGGCAGTCATGCGAATGCGGTTACATTCGGCGCAAAAATGATTGCTCATGGGGCTGATAAATCCCACCGATCCCAGCCCGCCTTCCAGGGTATAATACTTGGCCGGGCCTCCGCCCTTGACTTTTTTCCCTTCCACCAGGTTATATTTCTGCTTAATCATGTTCCTGGTTTCACTGCTGGTCACGATGTTGTCCCGGTTCCAAAACTGCAAGTCCCCAATAGGCATGAACTCAATAAACCTGACGTGAAGCGGATATTTAAAGGCTAATTCAGCTAAATCAAGCACCTCATTATCATTGAACCCCCTAATTAGGACAATGTTTAGTTTAACCGGATCCATGTTAAGGGTCAGTGCTTTATCAATGGCGCTCATTACACTGCTCATTTCCCCCACGCGGGTTATATATTTGTATTTATCTGCAACCATTGAGTCGAGACTGAAATTAACCCGATCCAAACCGGCGGCCTTTAATTCTTCTGCCATTTGCTCAAATAAGATACCATTGGTCGTCAATGATATATCATCAATCTCGGGGACTTCCCGAATGTAATGAATTAACTGGGCAATATTTTTTCTCACCAGTGGTTCCCCACCCGTAAGTCTGACTTTTCGTATACCTACCCCGGCCGCCACTTTCACTAGGCGGGCATAGGCCTCCAATGATAAGATGCTGAAATGCCCCAGCTTTTCCACTCCCTCATAAGGCATACAGTAGCGGCATCGTAAGTTACAGCGATCAGTTATGGAAATACGCAGATAATTGATACTTCTTCCGTTAGTGTCGATCAAATAATCGCCCTCCCCGTCATACTTTGGCTATTAATTTGGACCGGGCTTGTACTGATTAGAAGCAGCCTAATTCACAGGCCAATATCTTAATATTGGCATCATTGCATACCTTGCCTACTTCGCTGGGATGAATACCCATTTTCTCAGCCAGTTGATGAGCATCGCTGCAGCTAATTTTCCCCTGCGGGGCTATCTCTTTGATTTTTTCCAGCAGCTCTTCCTTCTCCATCCTAAAACACCTCCATAAAAATAACGCCCCATTAAAGGGCGCTTCCAAACTCAATCTCGGCACTCCTTTCCCAATGGAGGCGCAGGCGTTTCCACTTACACCCTATCGTTCAATCACCATAGCTTGAAGCCTTAGGTAATCTGAATCGGAGTATATCAAATTGTGTTTTCAATTATACAATATAGACAAATTCATAGCAATGACGAACATTATTATCCATACTTTGGCACCAATCGATGCTCCGGGTTAGAAGAAATCCCAATTTACGACCAATTCTGACCTTTCCGTCACGATCCAATGCATAGGGACGTCTCCGTCATGGGGGAATATATCATCAATTACCTGGAAATCATAACAAACCCCGCATATAAAGGCATTTTTAGGTATTTGCGCAAGGAAACGATCATAATAACCCTTCCCATAACCCAGTCGGTAGCCATGCCCATCAAATACCAGGCCCGGCACTATTACCACATCAATTTCCAAGGGAGAAGCAGGTACACCTGAAGGTTCCCTGATGCCAAAAACACCCACCTGGGTATGCTGCCAACCTTTAAACTCAATCGCTGCCAGTCCGCCCCCTTTTTCCACCCGGGGCAGCAGTATGGTTTTGCCCTGGTTAATCTGGTTTTCCATAAATATTCGCAAATCCACTTCATTGCCAATGCTGGCAAATGCCATGATGCTGTGGCCGTTTATTATGGGTTCCAGTTCCAATAGTTTATGGGTAATCAATTGGTTGTAATCTTCCACCTGGGCGGGCGAGAGATCTGCTCTCCTTTTCGCCATCTCATCCCTTAATGGTTGACGACGCTGATCCGGCCATTCCATTTTTTACACCTCTTTATTCTTCTAGCTTGTTACTTTTTCCAACCAAGCTATTTAACCTTTAACTGTTGGATTTTAAATCATCCCTGGATTTACGCCATGCATACAGAGCTATACCTAAGGCCAGGAGTATCAAGGAATAGGCCTGGGCTATGGACAAGGAGCCACAGAAAACCCAGTTCTCCCTGAAAAATTCGATAATAAAACGATAAACCGAATATCCCAGCAGATAATAAATGAATATCTGCCCGGAAAACTTGCGACGGGGATAATACCACAGCAGAAAGGCAAACAGCAATAAGTTAATGGCAGAACTAAAAAGCTGCGTGGGATAGCGATGCAACCCATCCACCAGCGGAAATACTACGGTGCAGATTGATTCACTGGCTTTGCCATAACAACAGCCATTCAGGAAACACCCGATACGCACAATGGCATAAGCCAACGCCAGATAAGGGGAAAATATATCCGCCATTTTCCAGAATGAATAACCCCGGACGCGAATATATATTATGGCTGCCAACACACTGGCGGTAAATCCACCATACCAGACCAAACCACTAAAGCCGCCGTCACTTATGCCGAAGAAAATAGCCGGATGAGCCAGGAATTCCTGCCATTCAAACATGGCGATATAGGTCAGACGTGATCCCAATAAACCCGCAACCACCAGTATAATTACCATATCCAAAACATGATCAGGTTCGTAGCCTTCCTCTTTGAATATTCTAGTAATTCCCAATACCGCTACCAAAACGGCACAAGCTAACATAAATCCCCATGAATAGACTTTTATTCGACCCAAATCTATCAGAATCGGATACACTATTATCACTCCTTTCCATCGTTATCCACAGGACTCGATAGCTCAATTTTTCGACAATTGGCTACTTCCCTAAAATAAGCAGTTGATTTAAAGTATTCACAAACCCCGTTAAATTAATTATCAACAAGCTTATCCACATTATCCACAGGCAAATTCACAAAGAAACCAGGCTGGGTTGTGCATTAATATTCAAGGGCGCAAAACTACCGTTAACATAGTCATGATAGGCCTTGCCGGCAATCATGGCGGCATTGTCGGTACATAGCGCAAGAGAGGGAAAATACAGGTTATATCCTTTCTCACGGGCCTGCTCGCCCAATTGCTTCCTTAGCTCTTGGTTGGCTGCAACCCCTCCGGCCAACATAATCGTATTTACTCCATACTGACCCGCCGCCCGTATAGTCTTTTCTACGAGTACTTCAACCAGAGCAGTTTGAAATTCCGCGGCGATATCACTAACATTATGACCGCCCTCTCTCTCAATCTTTTTCCACAGATTCATAGTTGCTGTCTTGAGTCCAGAAAAACTAAATTCATAATCTCTGCGGTCCAGAAATACACGCGGTAAATGATATAACCCCGCCTGTCCCTGTTGGGCTGCTTTCTCCACGACCGGGCCGCCCGGGTATCCCAGCCCCAGGAACCGGGCTACTTTATCAAAAGCCTCACCGGCGGCATCATCTTTGGTGGATCCGATCAGTTCAAAATCACTTATCCCTTGCATATACAAAAGGCTGGTATGCCCTCCTGATACCACCAAACAAATGGCCGGAAACACTATACTGCCATGTTCCAGGAAATTAGCATATATGTGGCCCTGCAGGTGATTCACCGCAATCAGGGGACGGTTTAATCCGTACGCGAAAGCCTTGGCAAAGGATAAGCCTACCAATAATGCTCCAATCAGACCTGGCATAGTGGTAACTGCGACCGCATCTATGTCCTGATAAGATAGTCCCGCTTCCACAAAGGCACAATCAACCACGGCGGCAATATTTTCAATATGTTTGCGGGAGGCCACCTCGGGAACCACCCCCCCAAATTGCTGATGGATAGCAACCTGTGAATTAACTATATTGGATAATATCTCGCGGCCATTCTTGACTATTGAGGCCGCTGTTTCATCGCAGGAAGTTTCTACTCCCAGAATCAAAATATCTTTCACTTCTATTAACCCGCTTCCATTCTTGTTGAGATATGAACTCGTATATCATACTTTAGCTTGATAGAGGTATTTTGTCATAACAATGGCGTCTTCCTGGTTATCCGCATAATATTGTTTTCTAACAGAAGTAGGTACATAACCAAGTTCATTATACATGGTTAGGGCCGCCAGGTTGGAAGGTCTTACCTCCAGCAAAATACGAATAGCTTTCTTGGCTAAGGCGATCTTTTCCTCCTCCAGCATTAAAATCCGCCCCATTCCCTGGTGCCTAAACTTTCTGCTCACAGCAATATTAGTTATGTGAGCTTCCTCGAAAACCGTCCACATTCCCGCATAGGCCGCAACTTCCCCCTGCCAATCACAGACCAGATAGTCAGCGTACTGGTTGTGCAACTCGGCTTGATAAGATTGGCGTGACCAGGGCAGGGTAAAGGATTCTTTTTCTATAGTCATTAACTCATCCAAATCCTGCTCGGTCATCTTTCTAATCAGGTAGGCTTGATTCAGCACCTATAATTCTCCTTTACCCAGTTTGCTTTCGGCTTCCGAGAGACGTACATACCGGGGACGCATGGGCATAACTTCATCGAAATCCTCCCGGGCAGCCCTTTCGATTGCCAAACTACCCAACGCCGAAGCCCGCGGCAGCATCAGGTGGGAAGGAGCTGTCAGAAGCCTGTCCCCCAGACAATCACTCAGTAAATCCTGATAGGGATAATATCCATCCCCCAGCAGGGTAATCCGGCTGGCTCCCGTTTCCTGCGCTTTTTGCAGGGCTTCATAAGCAAAATCCCGGGGTGCACAAGCTATTTCATCACTCAATCGGCGCGGAAATAATCCCCGGTTATCATAAAAGGCGGTATATACTTCCTGGCGGCGCGCATTCAGCAGCGGGCAGACCAGGGTATCGCTATAAACTATATTATGTGCAATTACATCCAGGGTCGAAACCCCGACTACCG
>JBAYYO010000184.1:0-4797 GCA_041672985.1 Syntrophomonas sp.
CTGGAGGAGATTGTAGTCGAGGATGAGTTTATGGAATTGGAATGTGCCAATTGTGGTGAACAGTTACGCGTGGAAACTGATTTCCTTGATGATGAAGATGTTATTGAGATAATTTGCCCCAACTGTAATGAAGTGATATTTATCAACGATGGTTCCTTCGATTACCAGCATATGCCGGTAGACGAAGAGTTTGAACTTGGGAGCTCTCACCCCGAGCATCAATAGATGAATTAATATAATAGGGCAGCGATTATCATAAGCCCTCCAGAAACCTGGCAGCTGCTTGAATTTGTCGACAGTCTGTCAGGTTGATAATAGAGGTTTAAATCAAGATATGAGAAAGGCTCGTGATTAAGTAATACATAACGGTCCGAGACTGCTGAAAAAGTATCATAAATGCCATCCTGAGGAGCTGCAGGCGACGAAGGATCTCTTTGGAAAGTCCGTAATATTGGGCCTTTAGCTAATGAAATTCTTCGCTATCGCTCAGAATGACACGCAAAAGAGCACTTTTTAAGCAGTTTCTAACGGTCCTATAAGGGATTAGTTTTTGGCAATGGCCCGCTGGGAGTTCTTTTACTAGAGCTTCCTTTTTTTATGGCCCAAGGGCAGGGTTAAAGCATTTTTAAATTAGCATAATTTGCTTATAAGTCCAATATTTATTAAGTGATGATGAAATGGCAAAAGATATGTTTTGGTGCTGGGTTCGGAGATTGCTCGGTTGGTGGCCAAACTGCAAAGGCGGTGAAGTTATGGATGTAAATGATCAGGATATTATAAAAAAGGATATTTTGCCTTTTCTGTCCCATGATATCAAAGCGATTATGCTAAATATGAAAAATGAGTACTTCAGAGGAATGGAAGAAATCCGTCTGCGCTGTGGGCAGCCATTAGCGGTAAGAATTGGTGACCAGGACTATACCCTGGACAGAGGGGGCCGGGTTGAAAAGAACCTCAGTCTTGGCTATAGGGTAAGCGCTGAAGATATCTATCGCAGTATTGCATCAATCAGTGATAATTCGATATATGCCTTTGAAGAAGAGATAGGCCGGGGTTTTATCACGATTCCCGGCGGGCACCGGGTGGGATTGGCCGGACAGATAGTACTCAAAGGTCCGGAAGTAAGAACCATCAAGGATTTTTCGGGACTTGCATTTAGAATTGCCCGAGAAGTTAAAGACTGTGCTCATAGTATCATCGGCTATATTTACCCGCGTGAGCTGGAACCGATCAATACTCTTGTTATTTCGGCCCCCCGCTGCGGAAAGACTACGATCCTAAGGGATGTAGCCCGCAGCCTTTCGCTGGGGACCAGATGGGCCCGCGGATGTAATGTAGTGGTTGTAGATGAGCGCTCTGAACTGGCCGGTACTTATCAGGGCAGAGCCCAAATGGATGTGGGGCCGCGTACTGATGTTTTAGACTCATGCCCTAAAGCCCGAGGAATGATTATGGCTATACGCTCGCTATCACCGCATGTGTTAATAACTGATGAGATAGGCCGGCGAGAAGATATAGAAGCAATTGAGGAGTGTGTGAATGCAGGGGTGGCAGTGATTACCAGTGTACATGCCCGCAGTATTGAAGAAGTTCAGAAGCGTCCCCTGTTGGGTGAGTTGCTGGCTAGCGATGCCTTTGCTAATCTGATTGTTTTATCACGACGCTGCGGACCAGGAACGATTGAACAGGTGGTAAGGCGGGATGCTTTATGTTGTGGGTAAAAACACTGGGAGTAGTGTTGGTGATGGCTGGATTTGGCAGCTATGGTTTGCTCGGGGCCAATAGTCTGGAAAAACGGGTGGAGCAAATCAGAAATGTCAGGTTGGCCATGGGTTTTCTGGAAAAAGAAATTAACTACTTACATACGCCCCTGCCACTAGCTTTCTCTCGTTCGGCACAATGTGTGCAGGAACCTGCCCGGAGTCTTTTTGAGAACTGTAGTCAAAGTTTACAGGACAGGCAGGGTATAACGATAAGCGAAGTCTGGGGGCAAAGCCTGGTGAAAATTCGCGGCCTATCAGACCTGAATAACGAAGACTTTGAAATACTACAATTGGTCTCTTCCCAAATAGGTATGTCAGGCACTGAAGAGCAGAATAGGTTGTTCGCGATGATTCAAGAACAGCTAATAATACAGGAAGGGCAGGCGCGCCGAGAGGCCGAAGCAGGGCATAAATTGAGAGCTTATGGTGGCTTTATAGTGGGGGCTGCAATAGTCCTGTTATTAATTTAGGATTGAACAAAGTTAGTGATGTTTATAGTCGATGGACAACCAGGATCGCAGCGCGAATCATGCTGTCCGGATTGTTGAAAGGGAGGGGAAGCGGGATGAATATTGATATACTCTTCAGGATTGCCGGTATCGGCATATTAATTTCTGTCTTGTGTATAGTCTTAAAACAGGCGCAAAAGCAGGAACAGGCTGAGATGCTAACCCTGGCCGGAGTAGTTATAGTGCTTATAATGGTGGTGCAATTGATGAACCAGCTTTTCACTACGGTACGGACAGTCTTTAATCTCTAAAAATGACCGTAGAGTAAAGGGGGAAATGGAGATGGAAATTGCTCAAGTTATTGGACTAGCCTTAATCACTACCATTTTTCTCCTGATTCTGCGGCAGGAGAAACCGGTGATGGCCATCCTGCTGAGTCTGGTATTCAGTATCGTTATTTTAACCTCCATGATGGGTAAACTGTCCGCTATTATTGACATTATGAAAGAACTGACCAGACGAGCGGGGATAAACAACTTTTTTTTGGCAACCATCTTAAAGATTATGGGGGTGGCGTATCTGGGGGAATTTGCGGCGGTAATATGTCAGGATGCAGGTGAACAGGCGGTGGCCAAAAAGGTTGAATTTGCCGCCAAGATTATCATAGCTGTACTGGCGCTGCCCATCCTGGTGGCCATATTAGAATCTTTGCTGCAGCTCATGCCATGTTAATAAAAAATAAGCGAGTGGTTGCGTATGAATAAATTTTGCATATTTTTAATTATGATGTGTCCATTACTGCTCTTCCCAGGTTATGCCACTGCCGAATCAGGAGGTGACAGTCAAGCAGTATTTTCCCTGCAGGATACTCTCGATAACCTGGATATTCAGTCCCTGGAAGAATTTGAAAACAATATTGAGGGGGATATGAATCCCTTCCTGCAAAACAAATCAGTGCAGGAATGGCTGGTTGACTTTGTCAAAGGCAACTGGGAATTTGATTTTAAACAGATACCGGAAAATATCATCCGTTTTCTATTCAGAGAAGTAGTGGCCAATTCAAGTCTCTTGTCCAAATTAATCATACTATCAGTTCTATCCGCTTTGCTAATCAACCTGCAGACTTCATTTGCCTCGGGAATCGGCAAGATTTCCTATATGGTCTGCTTCCTGGCCATGTGTGCACTAGCTTTGGGCAGCTTCAAGGTTGCCCTCGGGATTGGTGAGCAAACGATAAGGAATATGACTGACTTTATGATGGGTGTGTTGCCACCTATGATGGTGCTCGTGGCGGGTCTGGGCAATATTAACGCTTCAGCCATGCTTTTCCCTATATTGATGACTGCGGCGGCTGCTTTTGCGAACGCTATCAAGCTCATAGTATTCCCATTGATAATTATGTCGGCCTTGCTTAATCTGGCCAATCATATCTCGGAAACGGTAAAGGTACAGAGAATGGCCAAGCTTTGCACTCAGGCAGCCCAAATATCGCTGGGATTCTTCCTGACTATTTTCGTAGGCATAGTCACCCTGAGAGCCATTTATGCATCGGTTCTTGATAAAGTGGCTTTGCGAACTACCCGGTTTATTACCGACAACGCCATTCCCATCGTAGGTAAAATGGTCGGCGATACTATTGAAGTAGCGGCCGGGTATGTGGTGATGTTAAAAGATGCCCTGGGTATTTTTGGAACTCTTGCTATCCTGGGAATAGTATTATTCCCGGTGCTTAAGATTGGCGCTTTGGCCTTGATTTATAAAATCGTAGGTGCCATGGTGGAACCGATGGGGGACTCTAAAACAGCTGCCATTCTTGAGGTTATGAGTGCGCACTTGTTCTTGCTTATGGCGGCTACTGCCTCGGTTGGTTTCATGTTTTTTATCATGATCGCCATTATTGCCGGTATGTCCAATAACCTTACTATGCTGCGCTGAGGGGAGGGATAGCATGGATGTAGTGGCGGAAATAGTAAAGAGTCTGCTGGTTATCATCATCGTGTCCAGCTTTCTGGAAATTATGCTGCCAGATGGGAATATTAAGCCCTTTGTACGTTTTGCTGTAGGCCTGTTTATATTAATAGCGATTCTTAATCCCGCTTTGGCCTATATGTTTAATAATAATAATTTCCAAATATCAGTTTGGGATGACCGGATAGACGAACGTACCTCCCGGGAGATTGCATCTGGCGGCCAGAAAATTAAAGAGCAGATTAATGGCTCAAGCAACGCCATAATGAAAGAAAAGTTGGAGGGACAAATGGCCGCAGTAGCGATACTAGTGCCAGGGGTTGATGATGTAACTACCCAACTGACCGTAGGGGAGGATGGCACTCTGCAAAAAGTACAGCTAACGGTGCGGTCAACAGGAAACAAGGACGGGGCTGAAGTTGAACCGGTAAATGTTTTTTCAGGATCGGCTTTGCAAAAGAGTGAGGAAGAACAGGCTGAAATACGGCGTAAAATGCAACAAGTGATGAGCAACCTGTATGGGCTGGCAGTTCAGGATATTGAAATTATATTTGAGGGGGGATGAGAAAGTGTGGGATGAATTGAAAAAGAAAATCACCGGTGACTTAGAAAAGAGT